>RGTL01000351.1 GCA_010025385.1 Gammaproteobacteria bacterium
CTGCAGCTAGGCGGCAGTGAGCCAGAAGACATGGCGCGCTGCGCCACCCTGGGTGAGGAAGCGGGCTTTGACGAAATCAATATGAACGTAGGTTGTCCATCGGATCGGGTACAGGCTGGGCGTTTTGGCGCCTGCCTGATGCGGGAGCCTTCGGTAGTAGCACGCTGTGTTGAGGCTATGAGTCAGGCCGTGTCCGTACCGGTTTCTGTGAAGTGCCGCATCGGCGTGGACGATGACGATTCGTTTGAATCGCTTTGTCGATTTGTCCAAACCATTCGCGATGCCGGTTGCCAGGTGGTGATTGTTCATGCACGCAAGGCATGGCTTTCCGGTCTGAGCCCTAAACAGAACCGGGAGATTCCGCCGCTGCACTACGATCGGGTTTATGCGCTCAAGCGTTCATTTCCCCAGATCACTATGGTGGTCAATGGCGGAATCCGCTCGGTTGCTGAGGCGCATCAGCATCTGGCTTTTGTTGATGGAGTGATGGTGGGTCGTGAGGCGTATCAGAATCCATGGAGTCTTTGCAGCGTGGATACGGAGCTTTTTGATCAGGCGCCGCGGGCCATCGCCCGCTGGGAGGTTCTCGATCAGTACAAGCACTACATGGCGCCGCGACTCGAGCGGGGGGTTCCGCTGAAACGCATGGCAAAGCATCTGCTGGGTCTTTTTCAGGGGCAGCCAGGCGCGCGCTTGTGGCGTCGAACCCTTTCCGAACAGGCTTTCCGATTCGGTGCGGGACTCGAGGCGGTTGAGGCGGCCGAGCAGGCAGTCAAGGCGGTGCACGCCTCGCAGGAAGCGATCGAGAGCAACGCGGTTGAAGGCGTTGCACCTTGAGTCGCTTAAGCAAAATAGCGCTGGGGATAGCGGCAACGCTGATCATCATCACGAGCGCAGCCCTGCTTTGGGTGTTGGTGCTTTTTGATCCCTCCGATCATCGGGACCGTATTGCGGGTTGGATTAATGCGCAGACCGGTTATGAGATCGCTCTTGATGGGCCTATCGATTTTTCGCTGGGATTTCCCTCCGGGGGCGGGATCGGATTGCGTCTGACCCTGGAATCCGCCGCCGTCGTCTCGATCTCCGGCGTGGCTCCGTCTCAGCCCATGATGATCAATCGCTTTGCACTTTCGATAAGTCTTCATAACCTGCGTAAGGCCTTTAGGGGAGAAGGCTTCAAGGCGGAGGGAGACTTTGACGTGTCCGAGGTGGATATCCGCAGTTTGACCTCAGGTCTCGATATCGATTGGAGTCTTTTCGTGCCACGGGCTTTCCGGCATGCGGCGGGCACCGGACGCTTTGAATTCAACGAAGAGCGGCTCAGGCTGAGTGATCTCGATCTGGTTTTAGCCCGTACGCCGATTAGAGGTGTAGCGAGCGTTAGCAATTGGCGTGCGGCGCCGGCGTTGGCGTTTGATCTTGAAATTCCAGCGCTTGAGATGTCCCATATGTTGCCGATTGAGCAACAAAGCTTCTTCGATGGGCTGATTCTTTTGAATCTTCCGGCATTCGCCCTGGCGTCGATTGATGCTCTCGGCCAACTACAGATCGGCTCTTTACGCTCTGGCGGGATTCTGATGACCGATGTCGCCATTCCTCTGCGATCCCGAGCCGGCGTAGTCGTTTCGTCGCCGATTACGGCGCGGCTTTACGGTGGGTCAGCGAGTATCGATAGCATCA
>RGTL01000352.1 GCA_010025385.1 Gammaproteobacteria bacterium
CCCAACGCGTTAAAGTTTCTTGAGGCCGCAGCGCCGGGTCAAATACCGGAAAAGTTTCGCTACTTTGATGCGGGGTTTTTCAACTTGGGTGGTCAGGAGGTGCTGATTTCGCGCACGGGCTGGACCAACGAGATGGGCATTGAAATTTACGGCAATGCCAATCTTGATCACTCAAAGCTATGGGATTTCTTGTTTGAGATCGGCAGCGCATTTGACCTTGAGCGGGCCGGGAGTGCATCGCTAGGCCTGCGTCGCGTCGAAGGAGGGATTCTCGACTATCAGTCGGATATCGATTTGACGATGACGCCTTACGACGCCGGACTTGGCGCCTTTGTGGATCTCAGCAAAGAGGACTTTGTGGGCAAGAGCGCGCTTGAGAAGGCATCGAAAGAGCCCCGACTTTTTGGGTATACGACGAAAAGCGCCAAGGTTAATGCCGGTCTTTCGATATTCGAAGACGGCCAGCAGGTAGGTCATACGCGAAGCAGTTGCTGGTCGCCGACGCTCGAGAGAGGCGTTGGATACGTGGTGTTTGATCGACCGGCAGACGCTGGGCAGTCCTGGGTGGGCCGCCATTTAACGGTGCGTGATGTAGATGGCGTGGATCAAGCCTGCGAGATTGTGACGCTGCCCTTTTTTGATAAACAAAAACGACTCCCCCGAGGTTTGCCGATAATTGACTAAACTTGACCTCAGAACCCGTACATTGTTTTACAGAAACATCTGGACTCCAGAACACCTATGACCATAAAAACATCTACCCGATCGCTGTTTGAGCTGAACGGCAAAGTCGCGCTCATAACGGGCGCCAGCAAGGGCATTGGCGAGTCTATCGCCCGAAGCCTTGCTGAGTTTGGGGCAAAGGTGGTGGTCAGCAGTCGAAAGGCCGAAGCCGTTGCAGAGGTGGCTTCAGCGTTTAAAGCGGATGGCCTCGAGGCGACATCGGTGGCGGCCAATATGGGGCGCATGGAAGACGTCGACCAGCTGATTGATGCGACGATTGAGGCCTATGGCGGAATCGACATTATCGTAAACAACGCGGCAACAAATCCCGTCTACGGACCGATACAGAAAACGGACGAAGGCGCGTTCGATAAGATCATGGATGTGAACCTCAAGGGGCCTTTGCTTTTATGCACTCGAGCTTATACCGTTCTTAAAGGGCGAGGTGGCGGCTCAATAATTCACATCAGCTCGATTGGAGGTTTAACGCCTGAAAAAGGTATTGGTATGTACAGTGTCAGTAAAGCAGCGCTGATCAACATGACCAAGGCGATGGCCCAGGACTGGGGAAAGGACAATATCCGTATCAACGCGATCTGCCCGGGACTGATAAAAACCAAGTTTAGCGAAGCCTTGTGGAACGACGACGAAAACCGCGAGCGCTTCTTGAGCAAGATCCCCATGGGGCGACTGGGCGAAACGGAAGATTTGGGTGGTTTAGCGGTTTACCTTGCGTCAGATGCATCGGCCTACTGCACTGGCGGGGTTTACATGGTTGATGGCGGCTACGCAGCCGCCTAAGCGTGAGGAGAAGAATCTATGCCCTCGTTTGATGTTGTCAGTGAGATAGACGAGCACGAGCTCGCCAATGCAATTGATCAGGCTAATCGTGAGGTGAGCAATCGATTTGATTTCAAAGGATCTGATGCGCGGGTTGAGTATGCCGCTCCCGTTCT
>RGTL01000353.1 GCA_010025385.1 Gammaproteobacteria bacterium
CTCCACCTGGCGAAGCGTGGCAGTTTCGGTATGCGGCAACATGATCACGCCCGCATACTGTGTGATATCGGACAAAAGCTCGGAGGCGGTTTCAAGCAGTTCGTCTGTGCCTTTGGCACCCGCCAGCGCGCTCATGATCTCTTTGGAGTCCGTGCGATTGGGCATCTGCATCTTGAGCAGGCTATTCACAAAAACCCGGTAGCCCAGTTGAGTAGGCACTCGCCCCGCGGACGTGTGAGGCGCTCTGATCAGTCCGAGATCCTCAAGATCTGCCATCACGTTTCGGATCGTCGCTGCGCTTAGATCGAGACCCGGCTCGCGGGACAGCGTTCTGGAGCCGACCGGCTCACCGTCGCTCACGTAGCGGCGGATCAGCAGCTTCAGCAAATGCTGGGCGCGATCGTTGAGCTCGAGATCTTGCGGTTTTTCTGCCGGTTCGGTCACGTTCGTCGCGTTAAAAAATGGTTGTAAAATGAAGCGTCAGCGCTTGGATTTGATCAGAATAATACCACCGGCAAGCCTAAGCGCAATCGACACGCACCCGACCCTTTCAGTCCTACATCCGCTTAAATTTTGATCTTTTGACCCATGTCCTTTAAATCCATCGGCTTGTTCGGGCGCTACCAGGATGCCGCCGTAAAGGCGCTCCTCGGCGAGATCCGCCTGCACCTTGAAAAACGGGGGCTCAAGGTCTTTCTCGGAGATACCACGCATCAGGAGATTGAGGGCCTGCGCATTACCGATACGGGCAAATCCATTGCCGATAGCATAGATCTTGGTATCGTCTTAGGCGGAGACGGCACCATGCTGCACGTCACCAGCGCTCTGGCTCAGGCCAATCTTCCCGTAATAGGCATTAACCGCGGTCGGTTGGGCTTCTTAACCGACATTCCCGCTGAGCGATTCATTCAAGATCTGGACCAGGTGCTCTCCGGTGATTTTGAGATTGAGAAGCGAGCCATGCTGAAGGCGCAATGCCTTGCCGAAGGTGTGACGATGGCCGAGCGGTATGCGCTTAATGATGTGACCCTGTCCAAAGGCGCGACGGGCAAAATGATTGAGTTCGACACAAGGGTTGATGGCGAGACGGTCGGCCAGTCCCGAGGCGACGGCCTGATTGTGGCGACCCCCACCGGCTCCACCGCTTACGCCCTTTCTGCCGGCGGGCCCATCTTGCATCCTCTTTTGCCCGCTATTGTGCTCGCGCCCGTCTCACCGCACTCGTTAGGACAGCGGCCTATTGTGCTCAGTCAGTATTCCACGATAAATCTCTCCCTCGTGGGGCCACATACCGAAAAAGCCAATGTCTTTATTGACGGGCTGGACTTTGTCACCCTGGAGATGCATCACACGCTGGAGATCAAGCCCGCGGAGATCTTCGCCCAGTTGGTTCGTATCAACGGGCACAGTCACTACGAGGCGCTGCGTACCAAGCTGGGCTGGGGCTAGGCTTAGCCGCTCGATATGATCAACTGGCTCGACGTCCGCAACTTTGTTGTGGTCAAACAGGTACAAATCAGTTTTTCCGCCGGCCTCACGGTGATCACTGGCGAGACTGGCGCCGGTAAATCGGTCATGGTCGATGCGCTGGCGATCCTGCTCGGCAACCGAGCATCGGCCGATCTCATTCGACACGGTGCCGATCAAGCC
>RGTL01000354.1 GCA_010025385.1 Gammaproteobacteria bacterium
CATTGCGGCGAGGTCGATAGAGGACGTACGAGGGAACACCACCCGCTTTCTGGTGCTGTCGAAGGAGGGCGTTCGCTCGAGCGGTAGGGACAAGACAAGCCTGGCCGTTGCCAACGCGGATCGGGCCGGCGCGCTGCTCTCACTGTTAGAACCACTGGCGTCGGCTGGTATTAGCATGACGCGTATTGAGTCACGGCCTATGAAATCCGCGCTTTGGCAGTACGTCTTCTTTATTGACATCCAGGGCCATATTGATGACCCTGACGTCGCCAAAACCCTTGATCGGCTTGAGAAGGACTGTGCGTTTTTCCGAGTGCTCGGTTCTTATCCGCGCACGTCCTAGGCTATGCCATGAGCATTCAAGACCGAGTCACAAACGGCGTTCGAGGACTCCAACCTTATCAGCCGGGCAAGCCTGTCGAGGAGTTAGAGCGGGAACTCGGCATCTCGGGCATTATTAAACTCGCCTCGAACGAGAACCCAAAAGGGGCGAGTCCTCTTGTTGCGGGTGCTCTCAAAACGGCGCTGTCAGACCTGGCGCGCTATCCGGATGGGTCCGGTTTCTCGCTGAAGTCAAAACTGGCCAGGTTTCTCGGGATTCGACCTAATCAGATCACCCTCGGCAACGGCTCTAATGATGTGCTCGAGATTATTACGCGCTGCTTCGCAGGTCCCGGTCAGGGTGTCGTCATTTCTGAGCACGCGTTCGCCGTGTATTACCTCGCAGCCAAAAGTGTGGACGCCCACATTGCGATCGCGCCGGCCCGACAGTATGGACACGACCTAAAGGCGATGCGGGAAGCGATCGGCAGTGATACAAAGTTGGTATTCATCGCAAACCCGAACAATCCGACCGGTACGCACCTTACGAGCGCACAGTTGCTTGCATTCTTGGAGGATATACCCAAAGACACCCTCGTGGTCCTCGACGAGGCTTACGTGGAATACGCCGCCGACCTCGACCATGAGGATGGTCTCACGTTCTTGGATCGATTTCCCAATCTGATCGTGACGCGGACTTTTTCAAAAGCCTATGGCATTGCGGCGTTGCGTGTGGGTTATGCCGTAGCGTCTGAGGACGTGACAGACATTCTCAACCGTGTGCGGCAGCCATTTAACGTGAACGCCCTTGCGCTCGTTGCTGCTGAAGCCGCGCTTGAGGATCAACACTTCGTGGCTCAGAGCGTTCTTGAGAATAAGAATGGACTGGAGCGTCTGATTGTCGCCTGTACTGAAATGGGTATTGAATCGATACCATCAGCCGCTAACTTCATTTGTGTCCGAGTGGGACCGCATGCGCAGAAGGTTTATGACGCCATGTTGCGTATGGGCGTTATTGTGCGTCCAGTTGCAAATTACGGACTGCCTGAGCACCTGCGTATTACGATCGGTACTCCGCAGGAAAACGAGCGACTCATCGAGACGCTACGGTCAGCGCTTCTAGAATGTCGCGTAAATTGAGGTGAATGACTCTGCAAAGTCGGCATCGCTGGGGAACGTTGCTATCCTCGGCGTGGGCCTGATCGGAGGCTCCCTCGCGGCAGGGCTGAAGAAAGCGGGTTGCGTGGATCGGGTCTGGGGGTTCGGGCGCAGTCAGGCTAATTTGGACAAAGCCATTGACCTTGGCCTTGTTGATTACGCGAGCACAGC
>RGTL01000355.1 GCA_010025385.1 Gammaproteobacteria bacterium
GTCATAAACGGTGAAAGACCAAAAAGCACCGTTATCGGGGTCTTCAAAGGTCGCCGAATAGCACCCCTCTGCAGGAAAGTTGGGTGAGGTTTCATACAGATTATCGCGGAGCTGTGCACCACCCCACCCAAGAGCCGCGCCTACCGTATATTTTTCAAAGTCGTAAAGGCCGCGCGAATCATCCGTAGGCGCCGTAAACATGCCGTACACAACTTTAGCGCCGTAAGTCTTTACCAGCGCTGGTAGCTTTTGACGCAGCGACAGCTCAGCGGCGTCGAAGCTCTCACGGTTAACGGGCTCTGCTGAGAATGGCTGGGCGCTTGCCGCGTTAATGACCATGCCATCCTGAATCGCGTTGGCCTCGGCCTCGCTCAAGGTGCTGTCCAGTCGAACGATCAGATACATGTGTGAGCCATAGTGCGTCGCGAGTTCAAAAGTGCCACTCCCGTAGGACATGGGCTGGATTCGGTGATCCATTGTGACGGGCTGAATCGACACGTACTTCCCCTCGGGAACCGGCGGAATGGTGATCGAAGCGCCAGCTGAGACATCCACCACGGCAAAGCTATAGAAGGTATCGCGGTTCATCCTCACGACGGGCTGGTCGTCCGTGGGTGTGAGCTTCCGATTGTGCGCGAAGTCATTCACTGCGGCCCTGCCCTGCGCAGCGAGGAGCTGGCGCGACGTCTCGAGGGTCGGGTAATTTTCCGCGGTGGCTGTCATACCGTCCGGTTGAAAGAAGTCAGCGATGGATGTAACCGGCTCCGCCAATGTCGGTGTCGCCAAGCCCAACAACAGGGCGATGGCTAAGGGCTTGAGGCTAATGCGATGGGTGTCGGGCACATAACAGTTCATTTCTGTGTTCTCGCTTTCATAGGGCGCACCAGCTTAACGAACTCCCAGCCGTGCATACAATGGTCACACACGCGTAAATGCCGCTCAGCAACTACGCTGTCACCTAAAGCGCTTCATACCGGACACCCCATGCTTTAGCGTATCGTTGAAATCCGTGCCCCAAGGACAAATACATCATGACCGTCATGCCCACCACTCTGAAACGCACCTGCTCCACTCCGGGCTTAGCGGCGCTCGGGTTGGTAGCGGTGTTCTTCGCCGCAATGCAGCCTGCCTTTGCACAAAGCGAGTCCAGCTGGTCCAATCAAGGGCTCATCTACCTGCTGGGTCCCACGCTCGATGGCACTTCGGGCATTGGCCCTATCGACACCGATGTCGACATGAGCGCCAGCGACGTCTTTGAGACGCTCGATGGTGCCTTCTTGGGTATGTACCGCGGGGAAGGAGAACGTTGGGGGGTCATGATCGACGTCGTCTACATGGATCTGAAGGCCGAAGGCACGGGGGACGGTGGCGCGTTTTCCGGCGAAGTAGAAGTTGAGCAGACCACTGCCATTGCATCGGCCACCTACCGACTCTCACCCACCACTCAATTGATGGCAGGAGCGCTCTATAACGATGTGTCTGCCGGTATCTCCTTGAAAGGCCCGAGAGACCGTATTCGCGAGCAAAGTGCTGGCGATGACTGGGTCGACCCGGTCGTTGGTGTGTTGTTTGAGACACCCATCGGGGGCGGCAACTGGACCTTCACGGGAGCGGCGCAACTCGGCGGCTTCGGCGTGGGGGCGGATCTGG
>RGTL01000356.1 GCA_010025385.1 Gammaproteobacteria bacterium
CGTTAAAGCCCATGGTCCAGCGCCAGAACAGGGCCGCCCGCTCCGAGCCCGTTCCCCGGTCCACGATCTGCTCAATCTCCCGCTCAGCCCCGTACCGGGCCGTGGCCAGGATCGTTGCGCCATGCATGGCAAACAACAGCACCGAGCCGTAGAGGAAGGCAATGGAGAGCATATGGAATGGGTTGTAGAACAGGTTCCCGTAGCGGAGGGAGAACGCTGCGGTCCAATCAAGGTGTGGGAAAACACCGAAGGGCACCGCCTCGCTCCAGCTTCCCATAAGCACCGGGCGGATAAAGCCCAATACCAGGTAAAGCCAGATCGCAGCGGCGAAGGCCCAAGCGGTATGCGTCCCCAACCCCAGTTGGCGTGCGCGACGATACATGCGAAACCACCATAGAACGATTGCGATCGTCAGGAAGAAGCCCGCCAGAAGCCACCAGCCCCCCTCGTTCAGGGGCGGAATGGACAGGCCGTGCTCCGCTGCCGGCGGCTCGAGAGCCAACCAGAACAGCTGCCGGACGAACTCAATGGGGTTCCAATTAACGGAGGCCCACATGTTGAAGCCAATGATCTCAAAGGCCGTCAGCCCGAAGGCCAGAGACAGCAGGCCGAAGGTCCCGAGATAAAAGGGCCCCACCTGCGCATCTCCGATTTTCCCAAGCCAATAGCTGAAGAAAGGCGTGCCCTGACGCTCCCAAATACCCTTGGGGAGCTCAATGCCCTCTTCCGCTGGCCCAGTCACTTGCACGCGCGTGAAGATGTTTTGATATTCGTTCACAGCCATCGACTGATCCCTCCCTTCACGACCAAAGCGGCAAGTTCAACCACCAGGACCACCACTCCGGCCATCCGCGAGTCCAGAAGGGCCCGCTGATGACGATGCAGACGGCACTCCAGAATCCTGCTGCCAAAGCCAGAATCAGGCCCACCCGGTGGATGCCGAGGGTGCCAATGGAGTAACCGATGGTGTCCCGGTAGTACGCGTTTTCATGTTCGGGCGTTTTAACCGCCTCTCCCTTTTTCGGGTTCGTGGCCGACAGCACCAGAGCTCCGTGCAACGCGAGCGCCATGGTGGTGGTGAAGAACAGCGTCACCGCCAGCATATGCGCCGGGTTGTAGTGGAAGTGCAGGTACTGATAGCCCACGTTGGACACCCAATCGAGGTGAGAAAGGATGCCGTAGGGAAAGCCATGACCCCATGCGCCCATGAGTAAGGGACGAATGACAACGAGGGTCACGTAGGCGAAGACGGCAACGCCGAACGCAAAAGGAATATGGAAGCCAATACCGAGCTTCCTACAGATCTCCACTTCCCTTAGCAGCCAAGAACCAAAGGCGCCTACGGCGCAAATGGTAATGATCTGCCAAAGGCCGCCATCACTAAGCGGTGCAAGCGCAAGACCGTACTTGAGATCCGGGGGCGCAATGTTGATCTGCCAGAGATTCCAGGTGTCACCCTGGGAAGCTCCGAAGATAATCAGTGCGGTCCCGAGACCTGCAAAGAATAGGGTGGTTATGCCGAAAAAGCCGACATAAAACGGGCCCACCCAAAAATCGAATAAATCTCCTCCGAGCAAAGTCCCGCCACGAACGCGATACTTTCTCTCGAAGCTTAGCAGTGCCATCTCAAGGTCCCCCTTGCATCAGGCT
>RGTL01000357.1 GCA_010025385.1 Gammaproteobacteria bacterium
GGAACGCGTCTTGTGCTGCCCGGGTGCCGTCATGCCATGTCCCGAAAAGCTTATCAAAAGGCGCGGGCTGATTGCCGTAGTTGACCTCATAGTACTTGTGATGCAACTGATGGAACGGGTCACCACTGGCAAGTCGAAATCGCTGACCGAGTCGCACCTCTTTAAATCCGCTATGACTGATCGCGGGGCCAATCCCCTGGAAAAAGCCGAGCATGATAATGAGCACGGGATGAGCCGGGATCCACCAGAATATCGCGAAGACGGAGAAGTACAACAGATGCTCGAGCGGATGCATCGAGATACCTGACCAGGGCTGAGGATTGTTGTTCTTGTGGTGCAGGGCATGAGCCACCCGATAAACAGCGGGCACATGAAGCAGCCGATGAACAAAGTAGAAATGGGTCCAGCTTGCGAAAAATGTCAGAAGCGTGAGCGTGACCAGATAGGCTTTTGAATCGCCCCAGGTTTTGGATTCAACAAAACCGTTCGCATAAAGCCAAAAGGTAAACGCCTCGTAAAGGGTCCAAATCGTGCAGCCACTGGCGAGCGACCAGAACATATTGTCTTTGAGTTGCGAGCGAAAAAGAAAGCGCCCGGACTCTTGCGGTTGCCATATTGGGTTGAGTTTTTGATCGGCGCCTTGACCACGCTTCTTATAGAGCCACCAATGCAGCGGCATCGCGATCAGAAAAAGTAAGGCCGCGTTGCGAATCCATATCTGGGCCGGCCAGGTCCAGGAAAAAGTGGCCATCTTCTCGAGAGGAGGGGTCAAGTACGACCAGGAAAAAATCGCCAAGCTGAGGAATAAAAATCCCCAGGGGAAGAGAACGGCAGCCCATAGCCAACGAAGACTCGCCTGAGGCTGCGGAGGCCAGCGGAAAAGAGGCGGAGTGAGGATCGGAGCCCCTACGTCATCCGGGTGCGCTGATTGACCTGCTTTCTTATGGGGATTCATGTTTGCGCCTAGTTATACCGCGTTTTGTCGGTATTTTTGTTGACACGATTGCAGCCAAAGGTTAATTTTGAATCGGAACTTTGCCGCAGATAAGGCAAAGACTTATCCGGGTGCGTCTGACCATATTGCCGACGCGTCATTTAAAAATACCGAGAGGATCAAAGGATATGTACGAGAAACAAAAAGCAGAGATCGATCGTCTGCAGGAGCGAGTCGCGAAGGGCGCGATGAGCCGACGCGAATTTATGTCCCGCATGTCGGCGATGGGTCTGGGTGCGATGGCGCCTGGTCTTTATATGCAAAGCGCCATGGCGGCGCCCAAGCAGGGCGGTCGCTTCCGACAGGGTGTGACCGGTGGCGCGACCAGCGATGTGCTGGACCCGGGCCAGATTCTTGACCATTACATGCTCAACGTTCAGTTTGGCCAGTTGCGAAATAACCTGACCGAGGTCGCCCCGTCCGGTGAGTTGGTACCGGAGTTGGCTGAAAGCTGGGAAGGCAGCAACGGCGCTAAGACCTGGAACTTCAAGATTCGTCAGGGCGTTGAGTTTCATAACGGCAAATCATTGACCTCTCAGGATGTGGTGGATTCACTGAATCACCACCTTGGAGAGGATTCAAAATCCGCAGCCAAAGGTCAGCTGGGCGGTGTGGCATCGGTCAAAGCCGACGGCAAGTACGGTGTGGTCGTTGA
>RGTL01000358.1 GCA_010025385.1 Gammaproteobacteria bacterium
GCCGATAGCCACCAGATCTGCCTTCCCTTCCGCTACTACAGCCTCGGCTTGTTCGGGACTGACGATCAAACCCACGGCCTGGGTCGATAAACCGGCCTGCTTCTTGATGGCCTCAGCAAATGGCACCTGAAACCCGAGCGGCGGTGGCGCACCCTTCGCTGCGGTTGCGGCGCCCAGAATACCGCCGGAAGAGCAGTCGATCACATCAACGCCAAGTTCCTTTAAATCTTTCGCAAGAGCAATCGTGTCGTCCAGGGACCAACCCTCGGGAGCGCCGTCGACCGCGGACACCCGAACAAAAAGTGGCTTCTCTTCCGGCCATTCGCCGCGGACGGCTTCGACCGTCTCGAGCAGCATGCGAGAGCGCCCCTTACGATCTCCACCGTAGCCGTCTTTTCGGTGATTACTGATAGGCGAGAGGAAGCTCGCCGCAAGATATCCGTGGGCCGCATGAACCTCGACAATGTCGAACCCCGCCTGATTCGAACGCCGAGCTGCTGCCGCAAAATCCTCAACCACCTGCGCAATATCCCCTGAGCCCATCTCGGCGGGCTGCAGCCAACCCTCTCCCAACGGGATAGCAGACGGTGCGATAACTTTCCATGGTTCTTCACCGCGCGCTATGTCTTCATCATTAAGAGGACCGTTGCCATGCCAGGGTCTCTGCATCGACGCTTTGCGCCCGGCGTGCGCCAGCTGAATTGCAGACGTGGAGCCCATGCTTCGAATAAACCCTGTGATGCCCGCAAGCGCTTGAGCGTGGGCGTCCGACCAAATTCCCAAGTCGCCGTGGGTGATTCGCCCGCGCCTCTGGACGGCAGCCGCCTCTGTGAAAACAATACCGGCACCCCCTTGAGCAAATTTACCCAAATGCACCAGGTGCCAGTCGTTCGCTAATCCGTCGCCGGCGCTGTATTGGCACATCGGGGATATAACCAAACGATTGGGGATGTTGAGGCCGCGAATCTGCAGCGGCTTGAATAAAGGGGAGATAACAGGCATGTTAACGGACAGACATCGCAAAAAAGATCAGGCGCGCAATAATATCGATGTCACTCCACGGAGACCAGAGAAACTTCTTTGGCTGGCAGGTTTTCGCCCGTGACTCTCCGCTACACTTAAGCGCTTCCTGCCGTAAATTGGAAAAGACCTCATGTCAAACCCCCTACTTGCCGCGGACTTACTTCTAAAAGCCAGACGCCCGGGCGAGGCACTTAAGGCCCTGCCGGACAGCGCCCTTCCGACCGATAAGGCTCAAGCGTACTCCGCTCAAGCCGCGCTGGTATCTCAACTCACTGAGCAAGCCGGGCCAGCGGTCGGCTACAAGGTGGGTTGCACCAACGCTACCGCTCGCGAAATGCTGGCGCTCGATTCGCCGTTTAGCGGTCGATGTCTCGCGAATGAAATATCCACTTCGCCTGCGACGGTCGATTCGGGCACGTTACACATGGTTGGCATCGAACCGGAAATCGCGCTCCGACTGAGCAAGGATCTCAGTCCAGGGATGCCGTGGACGGTTGATGAAGTTGTTCAATCGGTCGATAGTGTCATGCCGGCGATAGAGATAGTGGAAAGCCGGTTCTCAACTTGGCCGTTGATGGGCTTTTTAAGCGCGATTGC
>RGTL01000359.1 GCA_010025385.1 Gammaproteobacteria bacterium
TCTAACGGTGCGAAAGCGAAATTTCTATCGGTCTGATGGTCGCGATCTGACGCCCTATCACATGAAGATAGAGGATTTTGTTCTGGATGAAATGGTTCAGGAACTCGAGAGCAGTAGCGATTACTGGAAACGCCGGGAGGCGATCGCCAGGCACAACGCCTCAAACCCCATGGTGCGCCGCGGACTGGCGCTCACGCCCGTCAAGTTCGGGATTTCCTTCACCGCCACCTGGTTTAACCAGGCCGGTGCGCTGGTTCACATTTACCGCGACGGTAGCGTACACCTCAATCACGGCGGAACGGAAATGGGCCAGGGGCTTTTCATCAAAGTCGCCCAGGTGGTTGCCGACGCCCTGGGCCTGCCCATGGAGCGCATCAAGATCTCCGCTACCCGGACCGATAAGGTGCCCAACACCTCGGCCACGGCTGCCTCGTCCGGTGCCGATCTCAATGCCATGGCAGCACTCAACGCCACCCAACTGCTCAAGCAACGCCTGGTCGCCTTTGCGAGTGATCACTTTACCGTTAAGGCGGACGATATTCATTTCAAAGACGCTCAAGTACACATCGGCGCGCAATCGATCGACTTCGCCGATTTGATTGAAAAGGCCTACATGGCACGCGTACAGCTGTCGGCGACCGGTTTTTATCGCACCCCCAAAATTCATTACGACCGCAAAGCGGGAAAAGGTCGGCCCTTTTTTTACTTTGCCTACGGCGCTGCGGTAAGCGAGGTGGCGCTGGATACGCTGACCGGTGAAAACCGGATCGTGGCCGTCGACATCCTCCACGATGTGGGTCGGTCATTGAACCCTGCAGTCGATTTGGGCCAGATCGAGGGCGGCTTCATTCAGGGTATGGGCTGGCTGACCACAGAGGAACTGTGGTGGGATCACGAGGGACGGATTCGGACGCATGCGCCGTCCACCTATAAGATTCCCACGTGCTCGGATCGTCCCGAAGATATGACGGTGCGCCTGTGGGCAGGCGGCGAGAATAAAGAGCACACCATTCACCGCTCCAAAGCCGTGGGTGAGCCACCTCTTATGCTGGCGATTTCGGTTCATCAGGCGCTCTCGGACGCGGTATCCAGCATCAGCGGCTACCGCCACCTGCCTTCGCTCGATGCGCCAGCAACGCCGGAGGCACTGCTGAAGGCAGTGAAGATCGAACAAGCAAGAGCCGAAAACACCCGTATCGCCTGACGCCATGATTGACGCCCTCCCCGCTCCCCACGACTGGATCATGGCCGCTCTCAGCACCGGCCAAGCGAATGAGCGTGCTGTGCTGGTGCTCATCAGTGACGAGCGGGGGTCTACCCCTAGAGACACCGGAAGCTGGGTCCTGGTGTCTCAAGAAACCACATGGGGCACCGTGGGCGGCGGTGAATTCGAACGCGCCATGATTGAGGCCGCGCAGGCGATGCTGGTGGGCACCGGTCAATGGCGGCGGGCTTTCGTGGATACGGTGCTTGGCCCTGATATGCGGCAATGCTGCGGCGGGGTCATGCAGATCATGCTCCAGCCAATCGACTCGCATTCGTGCGGTTGGCTCGAAACCGCGGCCGCGCTCATGCAAAACGACCGGCAGCTGCAGCTTTTTTTCGATCGACGACAGCTT
>RGTL01000360.1 GCA_010025385.1 Gammaproteobacteria bacterium
GACTGGCGGTGGGCTGGTAACTCGCGGACCGTCTTCAGGAGTTTAATCGTGACCCGGTAGCGCACGTTTTATTTGATCGACTAGAACGGGATATCGTCGTCAAAATCTCCCCCGGGGGCAGCGTCAGCCTGGCCGTAATCGGGCGGCGCGCTGCTCGGTGCATCGCCACCGCGGCCACCGAGCATCTGCATATCCGTAGCAACTATCTCGGTGGTGTACTTTTCATTGCCGTCGCGATCCTCCCACTTGCGGGTTTGCAGACGCCCTTCTACATAGACCTGGGAGCCTTTCTTAAGATATTCCCCCGCAATTTCCGCAAGACGTCCGAAGAACACTACCCGGTGCCATTCGGTTTTCTCCTGTCTCTCACCGGACTGCTTGTCTTTCCAGCTATCAGTCGTTGCGAGCGTGACGTTGGCAATCGCGTTGCCATTTGCGGAGTACCGTACCTCAGGATCGCGCCCTAAATTTCCAACCACTATTGCCTTGTTGATTCCTCTTGCCATACCTTGATCCTGCCTATACTTTCGATGCGTGTTCTATGTTGTTTTGATTTACCCGTCCAAACGAGCCTGTTTCGCCAGTGGTGGCGAGGTAACGCTCGGAATAAGTATACCGCCGGCGGCCCTTCTGTCATCTATTGCCGGTGTGATTATTTTTACTGACGCACGGCCTTCTGGCGTGATCGGATGTCGGAGCGAGTTTGGATTGACGGGGTCTGGCGAATTGTCTATAACCGACGAAGCGAACGGTCTTTTTGTGCCGGCCAGTCAACACACGATTTCACTCAAGTGAGCGCACTCGGAGCAGGAATGGGAGAAACCATTGCCATAGACATCCAGCATGTCTCGAAAATTTTCGGTGCGCAGTCCGATCAAGAAGTGCGAGCGCTTGACGATGTCTCGGTGGCAATTCTCCAGAACGAGTTTTTCACGCTGCTCGGCCCATCAGGCTGCGGGAAGACCACGCTGCTTCGGCTGATTGCTGGATTCGAGCAGCCCACAAACGGATCCATTCTGCTTGAGGGCGCTGAGATCAGCACGCTTCCGCCTTTCGAGCGCCCGGTCAACACTGTTTTCCAGAATTACGCGCTCTTTCCGCACATGACCGTGGCTCAGAATATCGGCTTCGGGCTGGAGATGCAGGCCCGCTCCAAGGACGAGGTGACCTCTACGGTTACCGAGATGCTCGACCTCGTGCGCATGGGCGCGCTCAAGGACCGCCGAATCGACCAGATCTCAGGCGGTCAGCAACAGCGTGTAGCGCTTGCCCGAGCCTTGGCGCCTAGACCTAAAGTATTGCTTCTCGATGAGCCCCTATCAGCGCTGGATTTAAAACTTCGCAAGGAAATGCAGGTCGAGCTCAAACGGCTTCAACACGAGACCGGCATCACATTCGTCTTCGTTACCCATGACCAGGAAGAGGCCCTAACCATGTCCGATCGAGTAGCGGTCATGAACGAGGGGAAAATTCTTCAGGTGGGTCGTGCACACGAAATCTATAACCGCCCGTCCGACCGATTCGTCGCGGATTTTATTGGCGACACCAACTTCCTGTCCGCTCAGGTGAGCAGCCGGGCAAACTCGATACTGACGGTCGATTTAGGAAGCGGCACCTAT
>RGTL01000037.1 GCA_010025385.1 Gammaproteobacteria bacterium
TACAGTCCAAGCGCGGCAATAGGCAGTAGGGCGCTTATCGCCGCCGCGGTCAACGGCGATGAGCGCTTGGCAAATGAGGACTCAGATTGGCCATCAAGATCAAAAGCGAGGCTTTGTTCGATCTCGGCCCGAGCCGCATCATATTCGGCATCGCTAATCTGACCTTCTTCAAGTTGCCTTTTTGTTTCGCGTTCCCGTTCTCGGGCGATGGCAATATTGGCTTCTGATCGAGTGAGGGTTTCCCGGTCTGGGCGCAAGCGCACCAAGGCGGGTAGCAGGGCGCCCAGTGTCCCAAGCAAAAGCGCCGAACCTGCCAACCAGAGGGTAAGCAACAGCTAACCCTCCTGGTCTAGAAGACCGGAGGCGTGGCGGCGCTCGGCCTCGGTCAAGGGAGCGGGGCGTCGGCTTTTTCGGATGGTCATGCCAAAGATAACAAGCGCGACAAGCAGAATAAGGAACGGCCCAACCCACAGAAGCCAGGTCTTCGACTTGAAGGGAGGTCGGTACAGCACAAAGTCACCGTAGCGCTCGACCATGTAACTGATGATTTCGGGGTCAGATGCACCGGCGACAATCATCGCGTGAGTCTTTGCTCTGAGATCCCTAGCCAAATCAGCATTTGAATCGGCTAGATTTTGGTTCTGACAGACGAGACAGCGCAGTTCGGCAATCATGCGCTGATATCTTTTTTCCTGTACCTCGTTTTGAAATAGGTAGGTTTCTATTGCGCCAAAGCTGGGGGTGATCCAAGCGCTGGTTAGAAAGAAAACGATGGCGAGGGCCGGTCTGCGCACAACCTAAGCCCGTGCTGGCGCTGCGCCGTCTGCTGGCACGGAGCGCGTCCGCTCCGCTAAGCGCCGGTAACGTCGGTCCGAGCAGGAGAGAATGCCGCCCACGATCATAATCAGGCCCCCGTACCATATCCATCGGATAAAGGGCTTGTAGTAAAGGCGCACGGCCCAGCTCTTGCCGTCGTCGAGTGGCTCACCAAGAGCCACATAAAGATCCCGGGTAAGTCCCGGATCAATAGCGGCTTCGGTCATGGGCATCTGTTGGACAAGGTAGATCCGCTTCTCGGGAGTCAGAGACAGAATCTCAGCGTTTGCCCTTAGCACGGTGATGCGACCAGTATCCGAGAGGTAGTTAGGACCCTTTGTTTCTGTGATACCGTCGAATCGAAAGGTGTAGCCGGAAATCTCATGCACGTCGCCGGGCGCCATACGAATGTCTTTTTCAATTGAATAAATAGAAGTGAAGGTCACACCGATGATGAAGACTCCAAGACCCATATGTGCGAGTGTCATGCCCCAGACGGAACCTGGGGTTTGACCAAGCGAGGTTAGACGCTGCCCGGCTCGGGTTCGGCTCCAGATCCCCGAAAGTGCGCTCATTATTGTCCATAAACCGAGTGAGCCGCCCAGCGCGGCGCCCACGTGATAGTTCTCCATAACTAAAGGCCAGGCGAAGCCGAACACCAAAGCCAGGCTTAGGCCAAGCCACAGCGGCTTGAAGGCTCTGGACAGTTGATCCTTTTTCCAGCGAAGCATTGATCCGATGCCCAGAAGCGCTGCAAGAGGGGCAGTCAGCGGGATGAATACCGCATTGAAGTAAGGCGGTCCTACCGAGAGCTTACCCAGTCCAAGCGCGTCGATGACTAATGGGTAGAGCGTGCCGAGCAGAATGGTTGCCGCTGAGACCACCAGCAAGACGTTATTTAGCAGAATTCCCGCCTCTCTTGACACGATATTGAATCCGCCGCTGCTTCTAACAGCCGGTGCGCGTAACGCATAAAGCGCAAGCGACCCACCGACGACGAGGCCAAGAAAAATCAGAATGTAAAGGCCGCGAGTGGGATCGGTGGCGAAGGCATGCACGGAGGTCAGCACGCCCGATCGCACGAGAAAGGTGCCGAGGAGAGAAAGTGAGAATGCGAAGACTGCAAGCAGTACAGTCCAGGCCTTGAACACCCCGCGTTTCTCCGTAGCGGCCAGCGAGTGAATAAGAGCCGTGCCGACAAGCCAGGGCATAAACGAGGCGTTTTCAACTGGATCCCAGAACCACCAGCCTCCCCAGCCGAGCTCGTAGTACGCCCACCAGCTCCCCAGTGCAATTCCAGCGGTCAAAAATATCCACGCCGAGATGGTCCACGGCCTGGACCATCGTGCCCAGGCTGAATCCAGTCGCCCGCCCAAGAGCGCCGCGATGGCAAAGGCGAAAGCGACTGAAAAGCCGACATAGCCCATGTACAACATCGGCGGATGAATGGCGAGACCAGGATCCTGCAGCAAGGGGTTGAGATCTCGGCCATCGACCGGAATAGGAAATAGCCGTTCAAAGGGGTTAGACGTCAGCAGTATGAACAGCAAAAATCCAACACTGATTAACCCCATCACGCCCAGAACGCGCGCGACCATTCGCTGAGGAACGCTTCTACTGAATATGGCAACGGCGCCTGACCACACGGCCAAAATCAGCGCCCAGAGCAGTAAGGAGCCCTCGTGAGCGCCCCAAACGCCGGATATGAGATAGATGAGTGGAAGTTTTGAATTGGAGTTCTGCGCCACATATGCGACGCTGAAATCGTGGCTGAGAAATGCGGTTGTCAGACAAGCATAGGCGATGGCGACCAGGGCGAGCTGGGAAAGGGCCGCGGGACGGGCGATAGCCATCCACGCGGTATGGTTACGCGCCGCGCCGACGATAGGCAGCGTACCCTGAATCACGGCGACCAGGAGCGCAATAATGAGGGCGAAGAGTCCAATCTCTGGGGTCATTGGACGCCCATGGCTTTCGCCTTTTCTAGTGCGTCCGCGACTTCCGGCGGCATATAGGTCTCATCGTGTTTGGCGAGCACCTGTGTTGCGGTAAACAATCCGCTGTCGTCTACGCTGCCCTGCGCCACAATGCCTTGCCCCTCCCGAAATAGATCAGGCAGGATACCCGAAAAAACCACGGTGACCGATTGCGCCGTGTCGGTGAGATCAAAGCGAATGTCGAGACTCTGATCGCCTCGTTCGACGCTCCCATCCACCACCATTCCACCGAGCCGAAAGGGTGTGCCGACAGGCGCTTCACCGGAGCGAACCTGCGACGGGCTGAAGAAGAGATTGATGTTTTCCTGAAGCGCCATCAGAGCGAGACTGGCTGCGATCCCTACGCCGACCACCAACAGGCTCACCAGCACTAATCGTTGACGTCGTCTTGGGGTCATGATGCGTCCGTAGTGTCGCGTTGTCTAACCAAAACGGTTAGCTGCGCCTTGAGATCTTTGTGACGACGGATCGGTAGAAGTACGCTCATGACTAGAGCAAGGAGAGTAATAGCGTATGCCGGCCACACATACCACGCGTAGCCGCCCATCGCGAGAAATTCACTCATGATCGGTGTCCAACAAGATCACTCACCCAGGCGGTGCGACGCTCGCTTTCGAGTATCTCGGAGCGAATCCTGGCCAACAAGGCCCAGCCATAATGGAACTGAAATGCCAGCGCCATCATCAAGAGCGGGACCAGCATGCTGACTGCAATTGACGGCTGGTCAAATTTTGTGACCGTCGGACCCTGATGGAGGGTATTCCACCACTCGACAGAAAAGTGAATGATAGGCAGGTTGATCACGCCTACGACGGCGAGTATGGCTCCCGCCCTCGAGGCGGTTCGGCGGTCATCAAAAGCGGACACTAAAGCCATGTAACCCAGATAAAGAAAGAGCAGAATCAATTCGGATGTCAATCGAGCGTCCCAGACCCACCAGGTGCCCCACATCGGTTTTCCCCAAAGGGAGCCTGTCACCAGCGCCAAGAAGGTGTACACGGCCCCGATTGGCGCACTGGCGCGAGCCACGATGTCAGCGAGCTTCATTCGCCAGATCAGATGAATGGCGCTTGAGATTGCCATCACGGCATAAACAAACATCGAAAGCCAGGCTGCGGGTACGTGGATATAGATGATTCGGTAACTCTCCCCCTGCTGGTAATCCGTTGGCGCCAGAAAAAGACCGCCGGTGAGCCCACCCGCGAAAAGAAGCAGGCAGATACCCGCGAGCCAGGGCGCCAGTCGACCGGCTAGTGCATATACACTGGGCGGCGATCCGAGCTCATGGAAGCGCCTACGCCATGGGTTTGCCTTGGTTTGGTTCATCAGGAAGCAGTAAAAGTCATCGAAGCGCGGTGGCCGACCTTTCCCAAGACGCCCTTGCGTACCGGTTGCAGGACGAATTGGTACTATCGCTAGTTACCCCGAAATTCTAATCGACCGACGGAGCGTGAACCATCCTTTCTTCACGTTTGGCGGGGGTCAGCCTCAAGGAGAGGGCGCAATCTTTTGCTTATCAAGAGCATGAAATCATCTTAAGAATTATCGCATGTTAAGTAAGCTTGATCTGAGTAACGCTGCTCGGGCAGTTAGTAGTCTGGATGAGCAAAAAGCGGTCGCGATTGACTGTCTCAGTCGCGCGGAGTGCGAGGAGTGTATTGAACTCGCTGAAGCGCTCCCTTATCGGCGGGCGAGGCCGGTGACCGGTCAGTCCACGTCACCGGTTGAGCAGGACTTTGAGCTGAATTACGAGATTCCTGACACCCATTTTTTCTGGACACTTACCAGGTTTATCGAACAGGCGATAGGCCCAGTCATGGCCTCTCATCGCGACCATAAGGGTTTGCCGGAAGAGCCACTACAACTCAACGATCTCATCGTGCAGCGGTATCCGCCGGGATGCAGGGGAATTACACCTCACAGGGATCATTTGAGTTATCGACTCGTGGTGTTAATTCTGTTGCTCAGTGGAGACGGCGAATTTCGGGTGCACGCCAGCCGGGAGACGTCGGAAGGAATAGTGATTCCTTTTCAACCGGGGCAGATGCTCCTGATGGGTGCGCCGGGGTTTACGCAAGACTTCCATCGACCGTTTCATTCGGTTTGCGGTGTCTCTCAGACAAGACGAACGGTGGGTTTACGATATGACGCTCGCATTATTTGAAGGTCCGGTCGAATGAAGCGAGCGCAAGCAGATACACTGGCCGATCTGATGCCAAATTAAACCGTGACGGAGCCCTCAATGACTGAGTACAACATCGAGAAAACCGAGTCCGCTTACGCGTACCCGTTGTTGATCCGGCATTTGCTCTCCCGACTAAACGCCCAGCATAGCGATCAGGAGATCGTCTATGCGAATGATCGGCGTCTGACCTATGGCGAATTTTTCGACCGGGTCGGCCGCCTCGCTTGCGTATTGAAGCAGTGGGGTATCGGACCGGGGGACACCGTTGCGGTAATGGATTGGGACTCGCACCGCTACCTGGAATGCTTTTTTGCGGTACCGATGATCGGCGCGGTCCTGCATACGATAAACATCCGTTTGGCGCCCGAGCAGATTCTGTATACCGTAAATCATGCGAGGGACACGGTGATCCTGGCGCACGACGATTTTTCCCCGTTGCTTAGCGCTTTTGAAGGGAAGATGCCCTCAGTCAAACGGACTATCCGATTGACCGATTCAGTGGACCCAGCGATGCCAGACTCCCATTCTTTCGACGGTGAGTACGAATCTCTGCTGGCGCAGGCGCCCGGCGATTATCAGGTCCAGGATTTTGACGAGAACATTCGGGCCACCACCTTCTATACGACAGGGACAACGGGTAACCCGAAAGGCGTTTACTTTTCGCAACGCCAGATCGTTCTGCACACGTTGGGTCTGAGCGTTGGCCTCACAAGCGCGGTGGGCCAGGGGCGCCTGCATCTGGAAGATGTGTATATGCCTATCACGCCAATGTTTCATGTGCACGCCTGGGGCGTGCCGTACGTGGCGACCATGCTTGGTGTAAAGCAGATCTACCCGGGTCGCTACGAGCCGGAGAAGTTGCTGCGCCTGATTGAAAAGGAAAACGTCACGTTCTCGCACTGCGTCCCTACCATCCTGCATATGCTGCTAAGCGATCCAGCAGCTGAGCGCGTGGATTTAAGCCAATGGAAAGTGATCATTGGTGGCTCGGCGCTTCCACCTGCGTTGGCCAAGCGGGCCAGGGATCTTGGGATCGATGTATTCGGCGGGTATGGCATGTCAGAGACCTGTCCGGTTCTGACGCTGGCCCAGGTCGACCTCGATGCGGCCTCGATGAACGATCCAGACCAGCTAGATCTTCGATGTAAGGCGGGTAGGGCGGTACCACTGGTGGATCTTCAGGTTGTTGATTCGGCCTTGCACACGCTTCCCCGCGATGGCCAAACGACTGGCGAGGTTGTGGTGAGAGCGCCTTGGCTAACCCAGGGCTATCTTGATGACCCGGAGCGTTCGGAGGAGTTGTGGGACGGTGGTTATCTTCATACAGGCGATATCGGTCATATCGATACAGCCGGATATTTGAAAGTCACCGACCGGATGAAAGACGTTATCAAAAGCGGCGGGGAGTGGATCTCCTCAATTGAGCTTGAGGACATTGCCTTGACGTGTGAGGGGGTCAGCGAGGCGGCGGCGGTCGGTATACCCGATGAAAAATGGGGTGAACGACCCCTTGTATTGGTGGTAAGTGGCTCGGATGCGCTAGACCTCGCGGAGGTGGTTTCGTTATTCGAGGCGCGGGCCAAGGCAGGCCAGTTGAGTCATTGGGCGATCCCGACGGTCCAGCGCGTTGATGAAATTCCCAAGACGAGCGTGGGAAAAATAGACAAGAAAAAACTGCGCTCACAGTATGGATAATGAGGCGTGCGACAACCAATTGCCTTGACTTTGATGCAGGGGTACACTGGAGATCCTTTAGGCCAACATTTATAAGGGGGTGATCCAATGTCTAGTGATTCAGGAATCGTCACAGTAAACTTTGGTGTCTGTACGGAGGACAGGAGCAGCCTCTTGTAGCTCTGTCTACACTCTGTCCGGTGACAGTGTTTACTGTGACAGCCAATCACGGCGCCCCGCTCTGCGGGGCGTTTTGGTTTAAGCCTTGACGATCTCCTCGATCGGCTGGCGACACTCCTCGAGAACAGCCACAAGCGCTTCACAAAACCACGCTTGCATCCTCAAGGAGACCGGTAGGGATAAATTGATCATCCCCGGTCGTGCATAGAACTGATCCTCTCTCATCATTTTCAGATACAGCAACTTGTAAAGATCATTGATCTTGGGGCGTTCGGTTGAGGCTCATGTCAGGGAAAGATAGACGGTCAGAACCAGACAAATCGCGACCGCGAGTGTCCCAAGGGTTCGCCAGATCGAATCGTATTGATTACCAAAAAGCTTGCTCTCTCTGAGCCAGGCAGTTGATTTTTTGAATGCCACGGAGTGCTTCGATGTCTTTGATGATATGCGGCGAGTAGGACGACGTTGACCGCGTTAGACAAGTCTAAGAGTTAAGTCATCACGTTAATGAGTATACCTACGAAAACGCTTTAGGTTCGCACAAAGGGTGGTGGCGATTTAGCATTGATTGAATCGCTTGAAACGCGTGGTTGGGGCGGTTTGTTTCTGATAATCTGATGCCCAGCCGGCCTTAAACGGGCGGATTAAACCTGATCCAAAGGAGGAATCATCGTGTACCGTACATTCAGAGCGCTTATGGGTGGCCTTGTGGTTGCTTGCGTTGCGTTATTTGGCGTTGCCGCACATGCGGACAAGATCAAAGTAGCAGGAATTTACACCCAGCCCATCCAACAAAAATGGGATGCCGCGCTACACAAGGCGCTGGTTGCGGCCCAGGCCGCCGGCGAGATTGATTACGTGTTTTCTGAAAAAGTCGCCAACACCGACTATGTGCGCGTGATGCGTGAATACGCGGAGAGCGGCGTCGCGCTCGTGGTGGGCGAGGCTTTCGGTATTGATCCAGAGGCGCGTCAGGTGGCCGATGACTACCCGAACATCGCGTGGCTCATGGGCAGTCCTGCCAAACCCCATGGCAAGAATTTCTCCGTGTTTGATAATTACATTCACGAACCTTGCTACTTGATGGGCATCATCGCCGGGACGATGACGAAGACCAACAAGATTGGCATGGTCGGTGGTTACCCGATCGGTGAGGTAAATCGCCTGTTCCATGCATTTATGGACGGCGCCCGTTCGGTCAATCCGAAGGTGGAATTCAAAGTCTCTTTTATTGGCTCTTGGTACGATCCGCCGAAGGCTAAGGAATTCGCCTATGCGCAAGTGGAAGCCGGCGTCGATGTGCTTTATGCGGAGCGGGCAGGTGTCGTTGATGCCGCCCGCGAGAAAGGCATCATTGCGTTTGGTAACGTAAATGATATGAACAAGGAGGAGAACGGCACCGACGTCGTAGTGACGTCTGCCCTTTGGCACATGGAAAGCGCTATCAACCACGCCATCAGCCTGGTGAAGGCCGGACAATTCAAGGCTGAGGAGTACCACAACTGGACGATGATGCAAAAAGGAGGTGCCTCGCTGGCACCGTACTATGAGTTCGATAGCAAGATTCCAGCCAGCGCAAAAGCTAAGGTAGAGGAAGTCGCCAAGCAGATCATGGCGGGACAGTTCACTGTCAACATAAACGACGATCAGCCCAAGTCGACTTTTTAAGTCGCTCGATACCACCGACAAGACCGCAACGGCGACTGCTGTTGCGGTCTTTTCCTCTATGCGCTGAATAAATCATGTCCGGTGCAAACGCTATCGCCGGCCCTGTGCTGGAGATCCGTGGCATCTCCAAGCGGTTTGGCGCCCTACAGGCCAATCGTGATCTGACATTCTCCCTCGGCCGCGGCGAAGTGCTGGCTCTTCTTGGCGAGAACGGCGCCGGCAAAACAACGCTGATGAATATCCTGTTCGGCCACTATGTGCCGGATGCGGGTGAGATCTATTTTCAGGGCAAGCGGCTTCCTCAGGGTTCTCCCGCAGCCTCGCTGGGTCTCGGTATCGGGATGGTTCACCAGCACTTTACGTTAGGTGAAAACCTTAGCGTGCTCGAGAATGTTCTATTAGGAACCGAGTCATTATTTCGTCTTTCTCAGGACAACAAAACCGCGCGGGATAAACTGATTACCCTGTCGGAACGCTTTGGTCTTCGTGTCGATCCAGACCGGTTGGTTGCAGAATTAAGTGTCGGGGAGCGTCAGCGGGTCGAGATACTAAAGGCGCTATACCGTGACGTTGAAGTCCTCATTCTCGATGAACCCACCGCGGTTCTAACGCCGCAGGAGAGCGTGCAGTTGTTTTCGGCCTTGCGCAATATGGTTGCGCAGGGGATGAGTATTATTTTTATCAGCCACAAACTCGCTGAGACTTTTGAGATCGCCGATAGAGTGGTGGTATTGCGTCGCGGCGAGATAGCGGGCGTTTTCGATACTGAGGCGACGTCGGAAGGGGCGCTCGCTCATGCGATGGTGGGTCGGGATTTACCATGACGGCGACGTCAGGCGAGTTGGTTTTAGAAGGGCGGTTGATCACGAAAGCATCGCCTCGGGAATTCATCGAAGCGGGGGTGGCCCGTATCCCGGAAGATCGACATGAGGTCGGAATCGTTGGGGAAATGAGCATCCCAGAGAATCTGATTATCGAGAGCTACCGCGATTCAGAGTTTCAGCGCGGCGGATGGATGCGTGGTCGTCAGATCGCACAGTATGCGAAGTCGCTGTGTGACACTTTTGATATTCGTGGTTCAGGGGAGGCTCAGCAGGCTAAAGAATTATCGGGCGGGAACATCCAGAAACTCATCCTCGCTCGGGTGTTGAACAAGCGGCCGCGCCTGATCATCGCTTCTCAGCCGACGCGTGGTCTGGATGTGGGGGCGCAGTCACAGGTCCATCAGCGACTGCTGGATGCCAAGCAGTCAGGAGCAGCGGTCTTTATTGTTAGCGAGGATCTGGAGGAATTGTTTGCTCTGTGCGATCGTCTACATGTGATGTTTGAGGGAAGACTGTCTGAGTCGATTCCGATTGAGCAGGCAAACATTGACGATATTGGTCTGATGATGACCGGCAAAGTAATTAGGAGTTCCGGCCGTGCGGCTTGAGCGCAGGCAGGGTGTCCCGATTGCCGTACGGCTCGCGCTGCCGCTCATCGCGATAGCGGTTGCTTTGGCGCTGTGCTCATTTTTTTTGCTTTGGGCGGGCACCAACGTAGGTCAGGCGTATCTCTCGCTCGCGAAAGGGGCGTTTGGATCACGATTTGCCTTGACGGAAACGCTCACTCGGGCAACCCCTTTAATCTTTACCGGTCTCGCCGCGGCGGTAGCCTTTCGAGCCAAGCTTTGGAATATTGGCGCCGAGGGACAGCTCTACGTGGGCGCGATGGCGATTACGTTTTTTGGCACGGGCCTCGTCTCGTTGCCACCGGTCCTGATGGTGCCCTTTTTGTTCTTTGTAGCGATCGTCGCCGGGGGATTGCTGCTGCTTATCTCGACGGTTCTAAAGACCTGGCTGCGAGTGGATGAGGTCGTTACAACGCTGCTTTTGAATTTTGTGGTGCTTTTGTTCGTGGATTACCTTTTGTTTGGCCCATGGAAGGATCCGATGGCGCTGGGCTGGCCCCAGGCGGCTCGCATCATCGAAGAGGGTCGGCTCGCGGGAATCGTCCCTCGATCGCGATTGCATACGGGGGTGCTGTTCGCGTTGGGTGCAGCGTGTCTGGTGTGGATTCTGATGCGATATACGCGATGGGGATTCGAAATCCGGGCAGTAGGTCACAACATTAAAGCGGCCCATTTTTCTGGTATTCCCGTGAAGTGGGCGGTTATGCGAACCGCGCTGCTGTCGGGGGGTCTCGCGGCCTGTGCCGGCGTGACCGAGGTCGCTGGCACAAAAGGCTATCTCACGGTCGATATATCGCCAGGTTTTGGTTACACCGGGATTGCGGTGGCTATGCTCGCGGGCTTGAATCCCTTGGGGGTTATCGGTGCCGCGATATTTTTTGCCGGTATCTACAACGGGGCAGATTCCATGAGTCGTGCCATGAACGTCTCCAATTACATTGCGGACGTAATTACAGCGACGGCCTTACTGTCGATGCTGGTGTGCAGTTTGCTTGTGCAGTATCGGTTACGGCGGGATTAGATCGTGGACATCATTGAACTGATCTTCACGGTAGGTTTTTGGACGGCCGCGGTACGCATGGCTACCCCGTTGATTTTCGGCACTCTTGGTGAACTGATCTGTGAGCGAGCTGGAGTGCTTAATCTTGGTATCGAAGGGATTATGACGTTTGGCGCCATGATTGCCTGGATGTGGGTGTATCAGGGGGGTGATCTGTACTCCGCCATTTTGGTGGCTGCCATAGCGGGCGCTATTTTTGGTGTACTGCATTCGGGACTGACAGTCTATCTGGGTGTGTCCCAACACGTCTCGGGCATTGGAATTACCTTGCTTGCGTCGAGCGCCAGTTATTTCATCTTCAGGGTGATGCTGCCTAATGTCACAACCCCGCCAAAAATTGAATCCTTCGAGCCGCTCGCGATTCCATTCCTTAGCGGGATACCGTTTATTGGTCCGGTGCTCTTTGAGCAGACCATCATCACCTATTTCGCGTTTGTATTGATACCTATGTT
>RGTL01000361.1 GCA_010025385.1 Gammaproteobacteria bacterium
CCTGATGAGCAAGATCATGAGATTTCAAATTAAAAAATTAATCGCGTTGTGCCTCTTTGCCGTTTCATGGGCGGGGCTTTCTTTACCGTCCGCAGTCGCGCAAACCGGCAATCAGTCCGTCCAATCGGCAATTGAGACGCTGCGCAAAAGTAATGCGCTGCCGTTTCCGGTTCCTATGATGTTCAACCCTGGAGATACAACGTGGGAGCCTAATACGGTCACCGAGCCGTTCCCGCGCGAGGCGCGCGCTGCGATGATGTCAAACGCGGCAATGCAAAATCCGTGGTCGCTTCGTCAGGTATTTAATTTCATGACGCATAAAGTGAAGGCCAAAGAGGGCCTGACCTTTGATGAAATTATTGAAGCGATGGACAGCCGCGCTATTGAGGAGAATCTAAAGAAATCTGGCCACAATATGATCTGGAAAGAGGTCGCGGCCAAGACTGGTCAGCCGACGCCCCGTATCGAAATTCTGCAGTACTGCGACGCCATGGTGGCGCGGATGGTGATGGATTACAGCCCTGAGTTTTCGATTTTCCTGCCTTGCCGAATTTCAGTCCTCGAAGATGCCAAAGGCGATATCTGGCTGATGACTCTGGATTGGGACGTCTCTTGGCTCAATTTTGTCTGGCACCCTGATTCACAGCTCGATCAGGATCTGAAGAAGAGCGGCATGCGAATCCGCGACGCAATGCTCAGCATTGTGAATGCTGGTAGCGACTGATCGACCAAGGCTCTCGAAAGCTTTTCTCAAAACCCCATCAGGGAAACCGGGCGGGGGTTTTATTTTTTTTTGGAATTAATAATCGGACGGTAGTCGCTCGCCTCGTCGCCAGTCCCAGGGTTTCACAAACTCGCCCACCCACATGCCTTTCTTCTCTGACTTGGCCTGGTTTTGCTCGGGCAGATACTTGTCGGAATAGCGCGTGTACGCGAGCGCCCATCCCTCGCTCACCAATCGCGCGTTGAGGTTGTAGCCGTCAACAAAGCATTCCGCATTCAAAAGACCGTCTTTGTCTGTCTCATTGCCGACGCATCGCACTCCGGACTTCCGACACAGTTGATCCTTCTCGAGAACATCAATGCCGTGTAGGCGTAGCGGTGTTCCGTCGACCGAAATCACCTCGCCGTCTTTAGCGAGTCCAGTACCCGAGACATCCGCGAGGGCCGATAGCGGAGCGAGAAAAAGCGCAAAAAGAATCGCAGTGGCTTTCATCGGAAAAACTCCGGTTGAAGTGAAGTATTGCTTTTAAGTTGCATGACGCGCGGTGAGAAGCTTGCCCGGGATACCCTGAAGCGTGAGATAGGGGATATCGTCGATGGTCTCTACCAGAAACGAATGCTGCTGCGCACTTTCGGCGAGGCGCTTTTCCCAACCCAACTCAAGCCAACCTTTGCCGTTCACGGTAGCTATCACTCGACCCTCTGGCTTTAGTGCAGAAAAAAGCTTCGCAAGATCGAAGGGGTGACTTTGTCCGTGAGAAAAAACCCCAACGCAGATGACAGCGTCGTATTCAGGGGTGAGGGACAGATCAGCGAAAAGGTCGGCCTCGCCCAACTTGCGATACACCTTGCGCTCTTTCGCCTTGGCGAGCATTTCCGGAGATAAATCGAGG
>RGTL01000362.1 GCA_010025385.1 Gammaproteobacteria bacterium
TTAGGTGGGATTAGTATTTGGCAGCTTTTGATCGTGTTGGTGATCGTGCTGCTGTTGTTCGGTACCAAAAAGTTGAGAAATCTGGGTACTGATCTGGGCGGTGCCGTAAAGGGATTCCGCAGCTCGATGAAAGACGGCGGCGCGTCGGAGAGTTCGGAGAGTACTGAAGAAGGGGAGTCTGCAACCCAGACTGAGAGCCTCACCGAGTCAGCCGAGACCGCAGAAGCAGACAAAAGCAAATCGAACGTCTGAGCGGTCTTTAGGGGCGCGTCATGTTTGACATTGGCTTTCTGGAGATCGTCATCATCGCTGCCATAGCGCTGGTCGTGCTGGGGCCCGAACGCCTTCCACGGGCCGCGCGCACGGCGGGGATGTGGGTTGGCCGCGCGCGGCGCATGGTTGCGGATGTGAAATCAGATATCGATCGAGAAATTCGTGAAAGCGAGCTCGCCGATATGCGCAAGCTTGGCGATGAGATGACCAACGTGAAGAATGAGATCTCGCAAGCGGCGAACACGGTCAAAAATGACGACGCCATGGGCGATGTCGTCGACTCTATAAAAGAATCGGCGAAGACCCTGAACCAAGACGTTAACGAAAAAACTGGCACTGCTTAAGCCCTGGTCTGCCAGTGAACGACTCCGCAAATCGTCCGGATATGCAGGGTGCGACGTTCATGTCGCACCTGTTGGAATTGCGCGACCGGCTGATGCGTGGCGGGGGCGCGGTGCTTGTCCTTTTTATCGCCGCAGCACCTTTCGCTAACACCCTCTATGAGTACCTGGCCATGCCGCTTATGGCCGCGCTGCCTGAGGGGAACTCCATGATCTCGACAGAGCCACATGGGCCGTTCTTCGTTCCCTTCAAGTTTGCTTTCGCTTTCGCGACGGCGGTGGCGATGCCCTATCTCCTCTATCAATTGTGGGCGTTTGTTGCGCCGGGTCTGTACGAGCATGAAAAACGGTTGACGATTCCGCTGTTGCTCTCGAGCAGCATCCTCTTTTACCTCGGTATCCTGTTCGCGTACTTCGTTGTGTTTCCAGTGATCTTTGCCTTTTTCACCAGCACCGCGCCCGAAGGGGTGCTGGTGATGACCGATATCAGTGCTTATCTGAGCTTTGTACTCAAGCTGTTTTTCGCCTTCGGTTTGGCGTTTGAGGTGCCGGTAGCCACGGTGCTCCTGGTGCGCATGGGGATTACGACGCCCGCAAAACTGTCTACTAAGCGTCCGTACATTATTGTCGGTGCGTTTATTGTCGGTATGCTGATGACGCCGCCCGACATTTTTTCTCAAACGATGCTGGCCATCCCGGTCTGGCTTCTGTTCGAGGCGGGCCTTTATTTTTCCCGGTCAATCAAGCCGCGTTCGAAGACCGAGTCAGAGGATCATGATGAAGACGACGAGGCGATGGAGCGCGAATTAGAAGAAGGGGTTGCCGAGTTCGAACGACTGGACTCGCAAGATACCCCTCCTCGGGCATAGCGTAGAACCCCCCTTCGGTCGGGTTGTCCATGAGGTGTGACGTTGATGTGGTTGACTGGCGTCTTCTTGAGACATCGTTGACGACCTTGCGCTTCGAAGTCTTCGTCGAAGAACAGGGAGTGCC
>RGTL01000363.1 GCA_010025385.1 Gammaproteobacteria bacterium
TCGTCAATCAGAACGATGATGACGTTAGGTGCACCCTCGGGCGCTTCTACCTTGAAGAGCGGCGGTGCCTCAACGTTGCGCACATCGAGCTCTTTGTATTTGGGTGGGTCAGGCTCAGCAAGCGGCAGGTGCGTGCGATCTACCTCGTAGGCTTGCACGCTGGCCGATGCGGCCAGAAAGGCAGCCGACAATGTCAGGTTACGGACGTTTGTTGTGATATCGATGCTCATATAGGCCTCCTCTGATGACCTCAAGATCAAGCGCTGAAGGATAGATGAGGGCCGAATGATCGAACCCGTTGCTCTAACCGCCGTAATAGCAAACTAAAGTTACATTAATTCTTGCCATTAACCAGCCCATCAGCAACATTTGTTGATGAAAAGGGAAGAAAACGCGCTGCTTGGCGACGATTTGTCACCAAATGCTAATTTTTGAGTGAAATGCTCAGATGAGCGCGCGCTGGCTACGCCACCAGCGCGTGGGGATTTCAAGCACCCGCACGTAATAGAAAGCGTGCTGCTCCGGGTCAAAATCGGGGTCTTTCCAGTAGCCGCTCAGAATGGGTGCTCCGATACTGTTGGAGTAAGACGCCGTTTCAATATCAACGGTATTGCCTACCGCCGGTACTTTGCCGTCTGCATTTTTTTGCCGATCTCCTGACCAGGCCACATCGTATACCTGCTCCCCAGCAGAACCATCAGCATTGGTCCAACCCTTGACCACCTGAATGCGATCGAGATTGGCGCCATCGGGATCTCGCAAAGCCGCGATGAGCAGCGATGGCGCCTCGCCATCGGCGGCGGCAGTGAGGTCGCCGCCCATCGGAACACCATTGGCATAACCGTGTCGGGCAAAGTCACTGCGGTACAGATCCTCTTCAACATAGTCAAAGCCAGCAAACACCCTGACACGCATGCGGGTCCCTGTGGTGGCAAAGACTTCCTTGCGTTTCATCGCATCCCACAGTGCCTCCCGCGTATTGTCGCGGGCCCACACGCCGGCCAACCCAGCTGCCAACGCCTGTTCATGGGTTTGATCATCGGTGGGGTCATCGGGGGTCATACGCCCGGTAATGATTTCGCTAAAGCGGATCGGGTCGCGTCCAGCGGCTCACGACTGGTTAATGTCACATCGTCAAACATCAGGCCGTTAGATAGATTTCCGTTATGCGCAATGGCGAGCACCTGGCCGCCGGTGTCGGCTTCATACGCCTCCATCCAGTCCCACAGCCGCTCTGGGTCTGAACTTTCTAACGCACTAAAGGGGACGACCTGATCGGCCTCTTCCTTATCGCCGCGATAAACCACCACACGGTGCAAGTTGTTACCCGCGGGTCCTGAGGTCCACTCATAACCAATAAAGGCGGTGAACAAGCCGGGGCTGTTATAACGCTCGGCCGACGCAGTCGCGTTGCTCCACATATCGCTCATAAACGAGAGATCCATCTCAGGCGGACCGTCTTCACCAACAAAAGCCGTCGCCCAATACAGGTAGACTTTTCCCCATGCTTCGGGAGTATCAGGCTCAGCCAGCTCCAGTAATTTTCGCCCCCACTCTGTCTTTTTCAGGGCCGGATGGTTTTCCTGAATGGCGATCGC
>RGTL01000364.1 GCA_010025385.1 Gammaproteobacteria bacterium
AATGCACCGGCGGCTTTAAAGGTCGCACGGGTATTTTTCAGGTGATGCCGGTAACAGAGGCGATCTCGCAGATGATTATTGCCGGCGCCGGGCAGGACCAAATTGAAAAGCAGGCGGCTCTTGACGGTGTGATTACCTTGCGCCAATCGGGTCTTAATAAGGTACGCGCGGGCGTAACAAGCCTCGAAGAAGTGCTCCGGGTCACCAGCTCGTAACCCGATGGCAAAGACGAGCGGTCGCAAAAACGAAGTTTATGCCTGGATTGGCACCGACCGCCAGGGCAAAAAAGTCTCCGGCGAGATGGATGCGCAGGGCCCAGCTTTTGTTCGGGCGGTGCTGCGCCGACAGGGTGTTATTGTCAAAAGCGTCAAGAAAAAACCAAAGCCGCTTTTTGCCAAGCAGATAAAACCCAAGGACGTTGCCATTGCCAGCAGGCAGATTGCGACCATGTTAAGCGCAGGCATACCCATTGCGCAGTCCTATAAGGCGATTGCCGCAGGTAGCGATCACGCCAAGATACAGGAAGTATTCGATGCCATTCGTGTGGATGTCGAAGGCGGCACCAACCTGAGCGACGCGCTGGCCAAGTATCCCAAACAGTTTGATTCGCTTTATACGAGCCTCGTATCTGTCGGCGAGCGCTCCGGAAACCTTGACGATCTGATGGAAAAGATCGCTACGTATAAGGAAAACATCGAAGAGATCAAGGCCAAAGTCAAAGGCGCGATGTGGTATCCCGTTGCCGTCCTGGTCGTGGGTTTTCTCGTTACTGCTCTTCTTCTGGTTTTCGTCATCCCGCAGTTTGAAAATCTTTTTTCAAGTTTTGGAGCCAGCCTTCCCGCGCTGACGGCGGCCATGATCGAGCTCAGCCGAGGCTTCCGCGATAACTGGATCATGATCTTCGGCGTACTCTTTGGCTCGATTGCTATTCTGGTCATGACATATCGGCGCTCTGCCGCCATGCGACATAACGTGGATCGGCTCTCTCTAAAGATGCCTATCTTTGGCAAGATCCTGCAGAAGTCGGCCATCGCGCGTTATGCCCGCACGATGGCCACCATGTTCGGCTCCGGCGTCACGCTGGTAGACGGCCTTCAGTCCGTGGCTGGAGCCACCGGCAACCTCGTCTATCACGATGCCTGTCTTGAAATTCGTGAAGAGGTCAGCACCGGACAGGCGCTCTCTATTGCCATGGCACAGACCGGGCTGTTCCCGACCATGGTGCTGCAAATGACCGCTACCGGTGAAGAGTCGGGCGAGCTTGAAAGCATGCTTAATAAAGCCGCCGATTTTTATGAGCGCGAAGTGCGCGAAGCGGTGGACAACATGAGCAAGCTCATAGAGCCGATCATGATTACCGTGCTCGGCGGCATAGTGGGAACGCTTGTGATCGCGATGTATCTGCCCATCTTCATGATGGGCTCGGTCATTTAACCCGCTCGTTTTGCGGCACAAAAATGAATGAGGCTCTCGATTTACTTTTCGGCGAGGGCTGGGTGCTATGGCTCACCGTTTTAGTTTTCTCGCTAGCGATCGGCAGTTTTTTGAACGTGGTGATTCACCGGGTGCCAAGGCAGCTGCTTTGGGCCTG
>RGTL01000365.1 GCA_010025385.1 Gammaproteobacteria bacterium
TATGTGATTGTTTCAGAATGAGCAACTTTATTTTGTCCCGCCGCGGGTGCTGGTGCCTCTGTACTGCTTGGGTGATCTGCGTTTGTTGCTACCATTCGCTTGACCGTGGCCTGTTTGTGTGGCTCGTCCTGTTTTGTTGCCGTAGCTGCATGCTGGTGAGTTTCTTTTGCGTCTTGTGTTTCGGTTTGCCATTGTGTTTATCGTGTTCTCCCGGGTGTGTTTGTCACATGTGCATGTGTGATGCGAGTGTCTATGTATCGAAAGTATGCTGCTGGTCCTGGAAAATCCATGTGATTCAATGCTGGTGCTAGTCTGACAGGTGTGTCTGCTGGTGCTGGATTGATCAACTGGATCGGAGGCAAGCCGCTGCTCGTGACACGTTGTTCGAATGTTCGTGCTTGTACATGTTCGTACCATGTCATGATCTGATACGTCACAAGCCACGTGGTGCAACAACACACAAGCCAGAAATTTTATTGACCAAGATCAGGTGCATAGCTTCGAAGAGGCTAGCTGTTGATCCAATAGTTACCGGGTTTTTCACCATGTAATGCTTGAGTTCGAGGTCTCTGAGCACTCGTTCGCAAAATACGTCAGCTTAAGATCGAAGGGACAAGCTCGGGGGGTCGCTATCCCGGTGTTTCCGTCCCGAGTCTTTCGCCACTCTGCCATCTACGTCCGGAGCGACTCGGACATAAAAACCCCAAAGGATTTGGAGGGCCGCCGGGTCGGTATCCCTGAGTGGGGACAGACAGCGGGGGTTTACGTCAGGGGCGCGCTTGCGGACCAGTTCGATGTCGACCTCGGCTCAATCACCTGGGTGCAGTCTGGCGTCCACCAGCCCGGCAGGGCGGAAAAGGTTAAGTTTAATCTCCCCGAATGGGTGAATCTCCAGCCAGACACCCAGCACAATCTGAATGACCTACTTCTGTCTGGCGCGGTTGACGCCGTAATTACCGCCCACCCGATACAGTCATTCAAAGACAACGACCCCCGTGTCGTCAGGATGTTTGAGGACCCGAGACAGATCGAGCTTGAGTATTTTCAAAAGACGCAGTGCTTCCCGATCATGCACACGATTGTGATCCGGAATGATGTTCTTGAGGAGAGCCCCTGGGTTGCGCAGACGATCTATAAAGGCCTCGATCAGGCAAGAGCCCGCTGCGTAAAGAGGCTGTGCGACGCGACGGCCTCTGCCGTCCCGATGCCTTGGATCTTTGCGGCCATGAACGACTCGCGTGCCCTGTACGGTGGCCACGACATTTGGAGCTACGGTGTCGAGGAAAACCGGGCGACGCTCGAGACATTTGCTAGGTACTGCTACGAGCAAGGAGTGGCTGATAGGTTGATGTCGCCGGAAGATCTATTTTTTGAAAATACGTTTGAGTCTTTTAAGGTCTGATCGATGAGTGTAGGTGGTTTTTTTAGTTCTGGGTTCACCCGCCAACCGAAGGGCCTGGTTGGGTATGTGTTGACCGCTTATGCGGCACTGTTTGTGCTCTGGTCTGCCTACGCGGCCGTGTTCTCGAGACTCGACGCGCTCGTGCTCGTGACACTGTTCTTGTCATTTATGTTGGTTCTCGTGTTTTCT
>RGTL01000366.1 GCA_010025385.1 Gammaproteobacteria bacterium
CAGGCCACGCCTATACTTATTTGCAGACCCGTAAATATGAACGGCAGCGCACCGGGGACAACCACATGCCAGAACACATGGTGCTTCTTTGATCCAAGGCAGCCGGCCGCGCGAAAATAAGACTCGTCAATAGACTCCACACCCAGCATGGTGTTAAGCGCGGTCACAAAAAATGAGGCAAGCGTGGCCAGATAGATGATGGGCGTCTCGAAACCTGAAAACATAACGATCGCGAGCGGTACCCAAGCCAAAATGGGGATGGGTCGGAGCGTTTCAAGAACCGGGAACGTATAGTCCTTGAATTTCTTTGACCAACCCATAAATAAACCCAGAGGCACACCGAGCCCCGTTGCAAGCGCAAACGCGATCCCGATTCGCCGGCAACTTACCCATATGTTGCGGTAGTAATCCTCTGTGAATAAAGACGTGCCCCAAATGGGATCTTTGTTCATCCACTCTGTAACCACCTCGACGGGACCCGGGATCTTATAAAAAGGAAAAATCTTCCAATATTCATTCAGAAGGAAGTAAATCCCGAGCCATAACGCGATCCCAATGAACGCGAGATAGGGCATAGGCGTGCGCAGTGCCTTTGCCGCCCGAAGAAACATCAGTTGGCCGCCCGAAGGAGCCGATCCTGGTGCAGTCTGGTTACTCATGCATTCCTCTTAATCTAAGAGCCTCGGTTCTCAGATCTCATCCAAGAAATCGTGGCCTTGAAATTCGCTGATGTGAAGACGCCCAAGGGCGTCCCTGCAATTCATTCTTGGTTATTGATCGAGCAAAGCCCGATCGTTTGGCTGTGCTTGGAATTGAATCACCGGCGGGATAGGTCTACCCCGCCGGTGATCACAACCAACCTTCTGATTACAACTTCAGCTCTTTACTGATAAGCCGAGTCAGGCTGCTCGCCCACGAAACCGATCGGGGCGGTCAGGCCTCTGGCCTTCAACACTTCGTTTGCCACCTGATCCATGATGGCTTCGGGTCGAAGCTGCTCGCTCGGAACAACTTTTCGACCGTGCAGGAAGCGCGTCGCTGCGGACACCAGCTGCTTCGCGGTGTCATCAAAAACGTAACGAAGCGTTAACTTTTCCTGGCCGCCGCCGATTTCAGGCGCATTCTTGCCGTAGAGCGATGCCCACAACACGCGTCGATCCATGCCTTCGGTTTGGTCGTCCGCCATCTTGGAGATAGCCGTCGCATTACCAAGATCCTTCATGAATAACTGAGCATCAAGCTCTGCCTCAAGCCAGCCGCGCTGAACGTCCGGTCGGTCACGAATGATCTCGTACAGCATTGCGAGGAAGCCGGCATCACCACCTTCGACGCCATCGAAACTTTCGCCCGAGGCGGCCCGACGTGCCAAACCAGACAATTGGATCTTGGACGCTGTTGGCTCCCAAATAACGGCAGCGTCTAGCTTATTATTCTTGAAGCTCGACGTGATCACCTCAATGTTCATGTTGAGGTATTTAGCCGGTTTAACGCCGGCCTGTTCGAAGGCCCAGCGGGCGAAACGGTCTGTGCAGGCTCCATGCGGCGCCGCAACGAGTTTTCCATCCATCCACTTTACGGCTTCCATTCCGTT
>RGTL01000367.1 GCA_010025385.1 Gammaproteobacteria bacterium
GCCATTCTGATTCAGGACGGGTTTGATCCAGACTTCGAGTCGGCGACGCCTGATGCGAAAGTTGGTCTTAATTTTGGCAATCTATTTTTGCTCGACAACTCAGAACTCGGAGTATACGCCGCGGCTAACTACTCCAACGAGTGGAGTAAGCGAGAGGACGGTGAGCGCTACACCTACGAGTCTCAGGGAGAGGTTGCTGACAACTTTTTGTATCGCCAGTACACCAACACCATTGAAGCGAACGGCCTAGTCTCCATAGGATGGAATGTGGGCGACAGCACGTTCGAGTGGAATACGATGGCCTCGCGGGTTACCGAGAGCCAATTGGAGCGATCTGTTGGTCAGGAAGGTGACGAATTTCAGGCGCTGCTGCGGCAAACCATCCAATGGGAGGAGCGCCAGTATCTCTCGACGCAGGTGCTGGGGTCGCATTTTCTCAACGATACCGGGTCCGTATTTCTGGAGTGGCAAGCGACCATAAGTCAGGCGGAGCGTTACGCACCCGATCGCCGCGAGTATGACTTTACCGCCACTCAGAGCGCCACAGACCCCGAGGGCCTGAAGGCTCAATACAACTTCCAGAAATCAAACGATCAGCAGTCCGCGCTGTTCAATGGTTTCATTCTTGAGCCCGGCACGATCATCCGTCGTTATGACGATCTTGTGGACGACAACGCCGACGTTTCGGCTGATCTGACCTGGGATGTTTACGATAACGGAGCGAGCTTTGGGCAGCTGAAGGGCGGATTTCAGTTGATCTACCGGGAGCGCGAGTCTGAGAGCGCGACTTACGGCTTTAACGTGAACCAGATACGCGACGATTTGCTGCGCACCAGCAATTTGCTGGTCTCCGATGTGGTCTACACCTGCGATGGCAGTGCCGCTGGCCGGCCAGGCTGTGTGCCGGGCGGCCAAGGCGGTATTTCCAATAGCCCTAACACGGGCCTGGTCTTTGTGGACAAGACGCTCGCTTCAGACAGCTACGACGCGGAGCTGGAGTACAACAGTGCCTACCTGATGTACGACCACACCTTTAATTCCGTGTGGCAGGTAATTTTGGGTGGTCGATATGAAACCTATGAGCAAACGACGGACACCTTCTCTCTTCAAGGAGAACAGGACGCTGTCCAATCAGTGATCGACGAGGACAGTTTTCTGCCGAGTCTCGGCGTCAATTGGTTCATTAGCGATACGCACCAACTGCGTTTGGCTCTGTCACAGACAGTTGCTCGGCCCGACTTCAAGGAGGCCGCCAATGCAACGTTTTATGACAACGAATTCAACTTCCGAGTGCGGGGTAATCCGTTCCTAGAGATCTCGGACATCATCAATGCCGACCTGCGCTGGGAGTGGTACATCTCAGAAGTTGACAGCCTGTCCGTGGCACTTTTCTACAAAGACATGGACAAGCCGATTGAGCGGGTTGTGCAGGCTGCCTCAGGTACCGCAGGGAACTCCCGAACTTTCCAGAACTCTGACGCCGCTGAGCTCTACGGTATTGAGGTTGACGGCAGCTTTGAGTTTGCGATCGGCGACGGCTACAACCAGAGCTTTTTTGTCTCGTTCAATGCCGCTTGGATCGAATCTGAA
>RGTL01000368.1 GCA_010025385.1 Gammaproteobacteria bacterium
GAGACGGCGTAGGCTATTGCGCCTTAATCAGTGACAGGCTTTATTAAGGGCTTTCAGCCGCCAGTAGTTATAGGGCAGAGGGGTCAGAAAACCCGCAACAAGCATAATGGGCAAAACCCACCAGGTAAGCACCGCGCCCCCCGTAAGCAACACATCGACGATATTCATCGCGGCCTCCATCGCCACCATCGAGATAAGTGACATGCCGATGGCCGTTCGAAAGGCAAGTTTTAACGCCATCTGTTTTGAGAGGATGATCGTCTCGAACGCGATCGAGGTCAGGATGCCGTTGACAATCGCCAATGACATGATGGCCCAGACCGGCCAGGGAATCCCTGTCAGCTGAAAAAAAAGGATCGTTCCGAAGTCACCAATGGAGCAGCCGGCCAGACACCAAAGCGTATTTTTGGAGGCGCGCCGCCAGGTGTGCTTGCACTTCCAGTGAAAGTTGGGGGCGATACTGATCGCGGCCATGGTGCGGTCTGACTTACGGTTTATAGCGACCAGATTATACGCGCGCCGCTTTTTGCGAAGTTAAAAATGGGCTCGCCTACCCGTGAGATCAAGCGGCTCGACGGGCGCGCGCAGAGCTGATCGCCTCAAGCACCTCGTCCAAAAACCGTAGCCGTGCCGCAATCGCCTGATCGGCGACCGTATCTGCCTCAGATATCTTTACGGGATCATCGGCGCACAGGGTTTCGACCATCAGCTTAGACAACGGGCCAGAAATCTTCATCCAAATGAACGTGGCGGTTGAGGTAGTAGTGAAAGCTCGGCGCTTCAGAGGCGCTCACCCCCAACGAGGCAAGAGCCGCCCGAAACATGCCCGGGATCGGCTGCTCTCGCCCTACAGCTAAAGCGGCGGCCGTCCTGTGCGGTCGCTCGGGATCAATAAAGGAAAAGGTCGCGGCGGTGAAATGCCGCGACGCCTCTGGCACCTCAGGCGCTGAGAGCGCGGCCTCGATGCCTGAAGTCACCGCGCGCTCCACTGCCTCTTCAATGACCGCGGTGTTCGCGCCCACCTCGCGCATAGCCCTGAGATAAAGCTCAAAGTGACTCGTAAACTCGCCGGTAACATTGGATTGATCCGACTCTTCTTCAAGCACGAGCTCGTTTATGAATCGGCGCAATGCGCTGTTGCCCGTGGGGCGCCACGGTGCCGCGGTGGGCGCGATAGTCGCCTGCAGAGATTTTATAAGCGACATGAAATCCCATACCGCAAACACGTGATGCTCCATAAAGCACTGTAGATCTTCTTTTGAGACCAGCGCAGAAAATACGGGATGCTGAGAAAGGCGCGCGGGATTTTTGTCGTTCATTAGTGGGTCTTTGTCATTGCGGCGATAACAACGTGATCTGGTTTGATGGCGCGCCGCTTTTTTATTTACCGTTCATCATAAATGCCCCGCCGAGCCGCTGTTGACGACCCTTTGACCTTTTAGAAGACCGCCCTCGAGCGATATCATTGGCCAAGAAGCTTTAAGTCTTACCCACCTTTGCACTGCGCGGGCCCCTGGTGCATTAAAAATCATATCTGCGGAGAAAATCATGCGCGGCTTTTTTGCTATTACCCTTGTCGGGCTTTTGATG
>RGTL01000369.1 GCA_010025385.1 Gammaproteobacteria bacterium
CCGCCAGCAGGGGCTGACTCTCTGGTTGCATTACTGCGCTCAAGGAAGATCTCCCGTCGTTACCCTATTTGCATCAACTTTGCATCAACGCTTAGCTGCAGGTTCGCGGCGTGACATTATTCTCTTTGGCGTAGGCCATTGAGTCTTCTTCGATCAATGGCGCCGTGATGTCGCGAAGCGGCTCGTAGAACTCAGAGACCATGTTCCATTTTTTGGCTTTGGCATCCCATTGCTGTACGGCAACGCGACCCGGACCCTCATGGTTTTCACAAGTGATCTTGATGCCGTAGGTAAAGCCTTTCAAGCCAAGTTCCGCAAGACGTGCTTCGCTCACCTCAAGGCTTTCAAAACCATCACGCACCATCGCTGGAGTCACTTCCTTGGTGCCGTGGATCTTCATCGCGTTTCGGATGGCTTCGACCTGCCACATCGCCGCGACAAGACCGCGGTTGTAGAGCACTTCGCCAATACGATCTCGATCGCCAGAGCCTTTGCCAGCATCGTAAACATGCTTACGGATCGCATCATGCAGGGGGAAGTCTCCACCCGCCGCATGGAACGTACCTGACAGGTAACCATCGGCCGCGTCGCCGGCCGGCAGCACATCATTCTCAGAGCCAGACCACCAGACACCGATGAATCGATTCATCGGGAAGCGGATGGACGCGGCCTCTTTGACAGCCACCTGATTCATGACACCCCAACCCCACATCAGTACCCAGTCCGGACGCTCTTTACGAATCTGCAGCCAGGTCGCTTTTTGCTCCTGCCCAGGATGGTCAACAGGAAGGCCCTTGTATTCAAAACCGTATTTTGCGGCGAGCGATTCCAGCGTACGGATAGGCTCTTTCCCATAAGCGGAGTTGTGATACACGAGATGGATCTTTTTGCCCTTCAGGTTACCCATGCCACCTTCCTGATCCGCGATGTACTGCACTAGCGCGGTAGCCTGACTCCAATATGTTGCCGGGAAGTTGAAGACCCAGGGAAACACTTTTCCGTTTGCAGCCGAGGTTCGCCCGTAACCCATGGAAAAAATCGGAATTTCATCCACGGAGGACTTCGGTATCAGCTGATAGGTAATACCCGTAGAGAACGGCTGTACCATCAGCGCGCGTGACGGCGGCGTGTTCTTGATATTCTCATAGCACTCAACACCTTTTGCGGTGTTATAGCCTGTTTCGCAGGTCGCTAGCTTGATCTTGACGCCTTCCACACCGCCGTCACGCTCATTAAGAAGCGTAAAGTAATCGGTCATGGCATTCGCGAGTGGAATACCGTTCGGCGCATACGGCCCGGTTCGGTACTCCAATGCCGGAATGACAAGCTCATAAGCCTGAGCGCTGGTTGCCACCGTCGGCAATGTCAGCACGGCTGCCACTGCAGCGCCAGTAAGTTTTCTAAGATTCATCAATGACCTCCTCTTAGTTTATGGTGGATACAACAAGTTGCCGCTCCGTCGTTTGCCCGCTGACGACCATCGCCCTAATGCGGGAACGGCCAAAGCCGCAGTTTCTCCTTGGCGATTTGCCACAGTCGGGCTAACCCGTGCGGCTCTACGATAAGGAAAAAGATAATCGACAGGAGATA
>RGTL01000370.1 GCA_010025385.1 Gammaproteobacteria bacterium
CGGACGATTGAACACGACCGCCTGACCCGAGACGATCTCAATGGGCTGCGGCGCATCAAGATTTTCCCCGCAAAGAATGACCGGCGCCTTGAGAATTTGAGGTTCACCCATTAGCTACTTGCTACCGCCACTCCATGATCTCCAGGTGCTGGCTGAGCTGCCCCGCGCTTCGAAATTCCCGGGCAATTAAGGATCGTTTGAGGCCTTTACAAATATCTTTCACCTCTTGAGGCTGTCTGGCATACCAACGAGGCCCTCCAATCGCGTCGTAAAACAGCCGAATCAGATCGAACACATCGTGCTGAATATTTTCAGCATTAGGAGCACCCCAGCTGTACATGTCGAGTAGTTTGAGTTCGAAGCCTAAGCCATGCCGCAAAACGATCACGTTATCGGTGTGCAAATCTCCGTGATACTCGCCAACATTATGGATGGCCTCGATCCCGGTCGCCAGTGCATGAAGCAAGTGCACGGCCTGAAACGCGCTTAACCGTCGCCCGGGCTGGCGCTTTAGAAAATCCGACAGCAATTCGCCTTCCACATATTCAGAAACCAGAAAAGAAACCTTAGCGCCTTTAAATTCAAAGCTATCACGGGTGTGGTACTGAATCACAACTGGGCAATGGCGCAGCTTATGGAGCTTGCGGGCATAAAAACGCAAGGCCCGATTTCCAGGATTTCGTCGAGGGAAAAAAATCTTTACGGTTCGCTCAATTCGAGTGCCGGTTTCGCGGACCAGATAAACCTCCCCCTCCCATCCTGAACCCAGCCGCGAGACCACCTCGTACTTATCCGATAAATGGTCGCCTGCTCGGAGATCAAACGAGCTGATTCGAGGCGGTTTTTTATTCATGATATTTTTTCTGCTCACTCAGAAAAAGCTCCATCATTTGATGATCGATACCGGCATCGGGAAAGACCTTGCCAAACGGCGAAAATCCGTAACGCCGATAAAACCCTACCGCAGAAAGTTGTGCGCCGAGATACACCCGCGACAAGTTCAAGCGTCGGCCTTCGTTAACTAACCGATCGAGCAAAGCGCCGCCGATCCCGCGACCTCGAAATGCCGACCGAACGGCCATCCGACCGATTTTCCCAGAGTCGAGGATACGGCCAGTACCCACGATAGCCCCCTCGGTGGACCATGCGGCGACGTGCGTTGCCATGGGGTCATCCTCGTCGAGCTCCAGTTCAACCGGCACTCCCTGTTCTTCGACAAAGACCTCGAAGCGCAAAGTCGTCAGCGATGCCTCAAAAAGACGCCAGTCCACCACATTAACGTCACACGTCATGGCCAACCTGACCAAACGGGGGGTGTTCTACGCTATGCCCGGGGTGGGGTATCTTGCGAGTCCAGTCGTTCGAACTCAGCAATCCCCTCTTCTAATTCACGCTCCATCACCTCGTCCTCTTCATCATGGTCCTCTGACTCAGTCTTCGAGCGTGGCTTGATTGAGCGGGAAAAATAAAGCCCCGCCTCGAACAACACCCAGACCGGGATGGCCAGCATCGTTTGAGAAAAAATGTCGGGCGGCGTCATCAGCATACCGACAATAAACGCACCGACAATAATGTACGG
>RGTL01000038.1 GCA_010025385.1 Gammaproteobacteria bacterium
CGGGCTGTCGGCTGCGTCGGGAGCGGCATTCAATCACCTGCTCGATCGCCGGGCGGATCGGATCATGGCTCGCACGTCGGGTAGACCGCTCCCTACGGGAAGCGTACGGACCGGGCCCGCGGTTTTGTTTGCGCTTTCACTTGCGACGCTTTCAATGGCGCTGTTAGCGACCCAGATTAACGTCCTTACGGCGTTGCTCTCTTTTGCGTCCATGATTGGATACGCAGTGGTGTACACGGTTTGGTTAAAGCACGCCACACCTCAGAATATCGTTATCGGCGGAGCGGCCGGAGCGATGCCTCCAGTCCTCGGGTGGTCGGCAGTCACCGGTAGCGTGAGCCCCGATGCGCTGCTTTTGTTTTTGATCATTTTCTGCTGGACGCCGCCGCATTTTTGGGCGCTCGCGCTCTACCGGCGTGAGGAGTATGCGGCTGCGGGTATACCCATGCTGCCGGTGACTCACGGTGAGCGTCATACGTTGCTGCAAATGGTGCTGTATACCATTTTGTTATTGGCCGTAAGCGTACTTCCTTTCGCTACCGGCATGTCAGGGGCGATGTATCTGATTGGCGCACTTATTCTTGGCGTTATGTTTCTCGCTTATGTGGTGCGCCTCTTTCGTGCGTATAGCGACGCATTAGCCAGGCAAACCTTTGGTTTCTCCATCCAGTATCTTGCGATGTTGTTTGCGCTGATGCTGGTCGATCATTATCAGGAACCGCTACAGACGCTCATCAAAAACGCGCTCGCCTGACGTTATAAGGGCCAATCGGTATCAACCCTCACGATGTTGACGCTGCGCTGGATATGAGCCGCCTGGATCCTAACTCGATGAGCCGGCCTTATGCGCCGGCCTGCGACCGTAACCGCGAACCCATTTTGGATGTTTTGCGAGAGGTGTTGCCTGCAAGCGGACGCGTGCTTGAGATCGGTAGTGGAACGGGCCAACACGCTGCATATTTTTCGGCATGCTTTCCGAATCTGATCTGGTTACCCAGCGACCTCCCGGAGAATTTGCCCGGTATCCGTCAATGGATTGACGACGCGGGCGAGAACTGTCTGGATCCTGTGGTGGTGAATCTTTTGTCTGATGACCTGCAGCTCCCGGCGGCGGATGCGCTGATCTGTATCAACACCCTGCATATCGTCGCCTGGCAGGGCGCGGTTAATCTCTTCGCGGCGGCCAATGAGTGTCTGGCTCCAAATGCGCCTCTTGTTCTGTATGGTCCGTATCGTTATGCGGATCGAGCGCTCGAACCCAGTAATGTTGAGTTTGATGAATGGCTGAAAGCGAGAGACTCGCAAAGCGGTATCCGGAGTTTTGAACAGATATGCGAGTTGGCCAGTCGTAACGGGTTTACGCTCTCACAGGACCGCGCGATGCCTGCAAATAATCGCTCGCTCGTCTTCAAAAAAGCGCCTTAGCCTGCGGCCCGGGTCAGCCCTTACAGTCGATCACGAAGCGCGTACCAGGTCATCGCGAGAGCAAGCAGCGGTGAGCGGAGCGCGGCCCCGCCAGGGAAAAGTGGCGTGGGCAACTGATTCATCACATCAAACTTTGCGGCCGTGCCATCCACCGCATCGGCCAGCATCGCACCGGCACCGGTAGCTAATGCCACGCCTGATCCTGAGTAACCGGAAGCCGATAGGATATGGGGAGCGTGGCGATGAAAAAACGGCAGGCGCGAAACCGTGATCGCCAGCGTGCCGCCCCAGCCATAGTGTACGGGCGTGTTTTTCAGCTGAGGAAAGATCTCAAGCATCGGTTTCTGGACAAAGGTTTTGATGTCCTTCGGGAAACGATAGCCGTAGTTTTCACCCCCTCCAAACAGCATGCGGTTGTCGTTCGACAGTCGAAAATAATTGATGACGAATCGTGAATCCGCAACGCATGCGCCATTACGGATAAGGCTTTTTGCGAAAGACTCATCAAGCGGTTCAGTAGCGATGATGTAATTATTGATGGGCATCACGCGCCGAGCGATGGTGCTCTGCAGATTGCCGATGTAACCGTTGCAGGCGTAGATCACGAAGCGCGCTTTAATCTGACCCGTAGCCGTGTGAACCAGGGCGGGCTCGCCGGGCTCGACGTGGGTGACTTCGGACCGTTCAAACAGGGAGGCCCCGGCGGTTTGCGCCGCTCGGGCCATCCCCAGCGCATAATTTAACGGGTGCAAGTGGCCCGCGCCCATGTCGAGAGATCCACCAAAGTAGTTCGCGCACCCCACCAGATCCTGCATCTCCTCACGCGGCACGTAGCGGATGTGTGGGTATTCATAATGATCGCGGAGTAAATCGACATAGTGGCGCGAATGAGCATTAAAGCGCTCGCGATGGTTAGCGTGAATACTCCCCGCGCGATAATCGCAGTCAATGTGATGGGTTTCAATTAATTGGCGGACCAGTGCTTTTGATTCTTCGGCGATAGCCCAGGCCGCTTTGGCGAGCGGCCGGCCGATTGTTTTTTCCAGCTCATCCTGATCGACGCGTTGACCGGTGCCTACTTGACCGCCGTTCCGACCGCTTGCACCCCAACCGATACGGTGGGCATCCAGAACAGCCACCGAATATTGGCGCTCACTCAGATGCAGCGCTGCCGAAAGCCCGGTGAACCCCGCGCCGATAATAGCGACGTCGTAAGTGTGCGAGCCCTTCAGTGACGGCATCTCGGGTAACCGGTTCGCGGTGGCCGCGTACCATGAAGGTGGATACGTCGCGAAGCGGTCGTTGCTGTGAAGAAGCGGCTGAGAAGACATGAATGCTGTTTCTCCCAATTGGGATCGATTTAGTGCGGAGAGGCGTTTTCCATGCCCTTCAGTATTTCGCGCAACAAAGACGGGCCCCGGTAAATCAGCCCGGTGTAAATCTGGATCAGGTTGGCGCCAGCATCGAGCATTGCGATTGCGGAATCCGCACCATCAATGCCCCCGACCCCAATAAGGGGAAACGCCTGAGGCAGACACTGGCGAAGAGCGATCACTTTTTCACGCGCCGTATCAGCAAGTGGTCTGCCGCTAAGGCCGCCGGATTCGCCAGCATGGCGATGACTCGCTATCGATGGCGTTCGGGCGGTTGTGGTGTTGGTCGCAATAAGACCGTCTACTTCATGCCCAACAACGGCGCTCGCGATTTTTACAAGTTGTTCATCGTTTAGATCGGGTGCGATTTTGATAGCAATCGGGGTGTATTTATGATGATCAGCGGCAAGTCGACGCTGCTCTTCTTTTAGCGCCTCAAGCAAACGGTCAAGCGCGGCGTCCTGCTGGAGCGACCTCAAGTCTTGGGTATTGGGAGACGAGATATTGATCGTGACGTAGTCGGCCGCGGTATACACCGCCCGCAACCCGCTAAGGTAATCCGATACCGCATTTTCGATAGGCGTTTTGGCGTTCTTGCCCAGATTGATTCCCGTTACGGCAAGCTGTCGGGTTTTGCCCAGTCGGTTCAGAAAATGACCCAACCCTTTGCTGTTGAATCCCATTCGATTGATCAGCGCCCCATGCTCGGTAAGGCGGAACATTCTGGGTTTGGGATTCCCGGACTGTGCCAGCGGGGTAACCGTGCCCAATTCGATAAATCCAAAGCCAAAAAGGGCGAGTCCATCAAAGGCCTCAACATCCTTATCCAGTCCCGCCGCAACACCTACGGGATTGGGAAACGTCAATCCCATGGCGCGAACCGGCTGGGATGGAAGGCGGCCACGCCAGAGATCGGCAAGATACTGATCAACAGGATGGACCCGTCCAGCGAGGCCGATTCCCGAAACCACCAACCGGTGTGCCGTTTCTGGATCCAGCCGAAAGAGTAGCGATCGGGCGAGCGCGTACATTGAGATTAGAAAGTCTCACCCTGAGTCAGATGGCGCCAGCGTCCTCGGGGGAGATGACCCAGTCGTATCTGACCGATACGGGTGCGCGTTAAGGTCTTGACCTGCAAATCCACCAATTCGCACATTCTGCGAATCTGGCGTTTTCGTCCCTCTTTCAGCACGAAGACCAGCAGATCATCCTGGATTTTCCGGATTGTTGCGGGTCGCAGCGCTCTGCCATCGAGGCTAAGGCCATGCGTCAGCAGAGCGAGCATCCGTTGACTCACTTGGCCTTTTACACGTACTCGATATTCTTTTTCGATGGTGCTGTCTGGACTGATGAGGAGGCGCGCGATACTGCCGTCCTGTGTCAGCACCAGAAGACCAGAGGAGTCGATGTCCAGGCGACCGGCTACATTAAGCGAGTACGGCGGGGGCACCGGACGGATGCGTTCGTCTCCGTTGTCATCACGATTCTCAGCGAGAATCAAAGAGACCGCTTCCGGGTAGCCTTTCTCTGGCTGGTTGGAGACAATCCCGGGTGGCTTGTTGAGGATCACCGTGGCGAGGCGTTGGCGCTCGCGGTGCGCGGCTTTAGAGAGTTGTATACGGGCGTTGGGATCCACTTTGGAGCCCAGCTCGGCCACTACTTTCCCATCGACAGAGACCTGGCCAGCCGCAATCAGCCGGTCGGCCTCCCGACGCGAGCACAGTCCCTGCGACGCCATCAACTTCGAGAGGCGGACGGTTTCGTTCATCGGTCGCCGGATCAGTTTTTGCCTGATCGCTCCTTTAGGAACTGCCGTGTCGCTGATTCTGCGTTGCCGATGTAGGTCCTCGGCGTTAGAGCAGAAAGCGCGTTTTTCGCAGTCTCAGGTATTGGCAGCGTAGAGACAAAGGTCTTTAGCGTTTGGGGGCTCATCTGTGCATGGCCTCGTGTCAGCGCTTTGAGCTTTTCGTATGGTTCGGGAACGCCATAGCGCCGCATGACCGTCTGGATGGGCTCGGCCAGCACCTCCCAGGCGTTCTCTAAGTCGGATGCCAGACGCTCCGAGTCAATCTCCAGTTTCGCCAAGCCCCGGCAAGCCGATTCGATGGCCAGTAAAGAATGCCCAAAGGCAGGACCCATGTTGCGCAAGACCGTTGAGTCTGAGAGATCACGCTGCCAGCGGCTAATGGGAAGTTTTGCCGCCAGATGCTCGAACATCGCGTTCGCGATCCCGGCATTGCCTTCACTGTTTTCAAAATCTATGGGATTTACTTTATGGGGCATGGTGCTGGATCCGACCTCGCCCTCAATCATTCGCTGGCGGAAATAGCCCAGCGCAATGTAGCCCCAAAGATCGCGATCGAGATCGATCAGAATCGAATGAAAACGAACCATCGCATGGCAAAGCGAGGCGAGGTCGTCGTGGGGTTCGATTTGAGTGCTCATCGGCTGCCAATCCAGCCCCAGTCCTTGAACAAAGCGGCGAGATAGGCTTGGCCAATCCAGATCAGGATATGCGGCCAGGTGCGCGTTGAAGTTTCCAACGGCACCGTTGAACTTGCCACGAATCTGGGTCGTCGCAACCTGATCGCGAACCTGATCCAATCGCGCCACCACATTAGCCAGCTCTTTCCCCATCGTTGTTGGGCTTGCCGGTTGCCCGTGGGTTCGGGCCAGCATCGGTTCTGCGGCGAACGCGTTGGCCATTTCAGCCAGGCGATCGGCGAGGCGGCCAATGGCGGGGACCATCACGTTATTGCGGCCATCACGAAGCATCAGTGCGTACGACAGGTTATTGATGTCCTCAGAGGTGCAGCCAAAGTGAATGAATTCCAGTATGGCTTTCAACTCGTCATGGCTCGCCATCTGGTCCTTGAGAAAATACTCAACGGCTTTGACATCATGATTGGTCGTGGACTCTATGGCCTTTACCGCTTGCGCGTCGGCGACTGAAAAATTGCGAATCAATGACTCCAGAAAACCGTTTGCCGATTCGGAGAGGGCAGGTACCTCTGGAATCCCGGGCGCTTCAGCCAGCGTTTGAAGCCAGCGGACCTCCACTTCAACGCGATATCGGATAAGTGCGTATTCGCTGAAAAACGGGCGCAGCGCCGCTGATTTGCCGGAATAGCGCCCGTCCACCGGCGAGAGGGCGGTGAGTTCAGAAAATGGGAGCGACTGGGTATTGCTCACGACGATGGTTTCTTAGAGCAGAACAGCCCTTATTTTAGCATTCGCAGCGGGCGCTCACGGTTCAAAGGTTGACTGAATAAGCTCGTATCTAAAGATGCGTGATCGTCTCCTGACCGTTTAACCGCCATAGTGTTGGGAAGCGCAGCGAAAAAACCGCGATGCTTAAGCCCATGACGCTCGCGCCAAACAAGACAGCGACGGGTGCCGAGAAAAGTTCTGCTAAAGGTCCCAGTACCAGTCCGCCTAAGGCAATCAGACTGAAGGTAATGCTGTGAATGCCCATGACACGGCCACGAAGTGGATCCGGCACAGCGAGTTGAAGCACGGTCATCGAGCTGATCAAAAAACAGGATCCGCCGATACCGCCGACGACGGCAAAAAGGCAGGCCGCATAAAAACCCCAAGGGGTATCGGCGTAGAGGCCGGTTATTCCCGCAAACAGGATCAGCGCGAAAACAAAGAGTACTCCACCGCCCATCATCGCTTTACCAAGGGCTGGAGAGTGCTGGAAGCGGCTGATGATCAGGGTTCCTGAGACCGACCCGATTCCGGTTGCCGAAATGAGATAGCCAAATCCCTTCTCCCCTGATCCCAGCAGCTCCGCAAAGACAGGCATGATCTGAACATAAGCGGTTCCGAAAAACATGGAGATGTAGGTCAGCACGATTAGCACGAAAAAGAGTTTCTCTTTGCAGATAAATCGTATCGCCGAGACCAGGCTGCGATCATTCGATGGCTCGGTTGGGGCCGGGGAAGCATTTTGCAGGCCTAACAGAATCCAGCTCATGGAGGCAAAACCCAGCGTACACAGGAAGAACAGTAGCCAGGTGTCAAATGCCGCAATCAACAATCCGCCAATCGCAGGCAAGATCATGCGTGTTCCCTGCCAGAGGATTGAGCTTAAGGCGACGGCACTCATCATTTGGGAGGGCTCAATCAGGGCGGGGAAAAACGCCACCCGGGCGGGAAGATCAAATCCAGAGACCAGGCCCAGCAAGGCGGCGAGAACAAGAACGTGCCAGACCTGCACCCACCCGGTCGCATCTAACGTGGTCAGTATCGCAAGGCATGCGCCGGCAAGAAAAGAAGTGATAAGCAGAATTCGGCCTCGGTTCCTTCGATCAGCCAATAAACCGCCCATCAGGGTTGCCACGATGGTGGGTGCGGCCAGCGCAAATCCAAGAAGACCGAGATACGCTGCCGAGCCTGTCAGTTTGAATACTAACCATGACAGGCCGACAAAGTAGAGCTGAGAAGCTCCCGTTGAACCAATCGATCCCAACCAGAAGCGTCGGTAGCGGGGAGATTTGAGCGCATCCAGTTTCATTAGCTCAGGTGCGCAGATGCCTCCACGTTAAAAGCGCAGCAGGCACCAAAAGGGAAGGGCAATCAATCCTGCCCGACAGCAGGGCGATCAGGCGCTTGATTGCTCAAGAGCACGCTAAGCCATCGGGTTCGCGGATCCGTCTCCAGAGCAATCATCATGAGCATCGTCAGAGGGGTAGACAGAAGCATGCCGATTGGCCCGAACACCCAACCCCAAAAAACCAGTGACAAAAAAACCACGAGCGTTGACTGACCCAAGCCTTGGCCCGTGAATTTTGGTTCCAGGAGGTTGCCGACGAGCATGTTGGCGCCTAAAAAGCCGCCGGCAACCGCCATCGCGGTGGCGAGATCGGCATCGAGCAGTGCCAGCACGACCGCCGGTACGGCCGCTATGATGGAGCCGATATAGGGAACAAAGTTCATAAAAAAGGCGAGCGCACCCCACAGGATGGCGAAGTCAACGCCCAAGATCAAAAGGTAGATAGCAATCAAGGCGCCCGTGATAAAACTCATGGCCGCCTTGATGACGAGATAGCGTGTTACGCCCTGCAAAAATCGATTGAGTTGGGAGAGCGTTTCCTCGGGTGCTTTCAGGATGCTCACCAGCTTGGCTGGTAAGGCAGTGGTTTCGACCAGAATGAAAAGCACCGTGAAGATAATCAGCATACTGTTGGCCAGCAATGCGCCAAATCCACTGACCAGACGCCCAAAAAATCGAGCCGCCGCGCCCGGGTTGATAAGGTCGATAGCGCCGCCCGCCGGAATCTGTACCCCTACCGCCCCCATCCAGGCAACAGCCTGATCAAGCATGTCGCTAAGCTGTTTTTCGTATCTTGGAAGGGCGTCGGTTAGCTGATTGACCGAGGCGCCAATCAGAGACCCGATCATCATTACCGTGAGCACCAGGACAATGAAGACCACGCTGATAGATGCCCAGAGTGGCAGACCTCGGTCCTGAAGCCAACGCAGTGGCGCAGAGGCGATGATCGCCAGAAAAATAGCCATCAAGAGTGGCACGATGATCGAGGCGGCTGCCTTGAGGCCGGCAACGACAATAACCAGCGAGGCCAGAACAATCAGAGTCTGGGCAAACCGACTGCTTTGGGCAGGGGACTGCTGCATGGTTGCGGAGGTATTCCGGACAGACGAGGGTTAAATCACTTGATGGAGCTCAGTCGCCCCTGACATTGTGATTCGATTAAATCCAACTCTTTAAGCGTCAGCTCGATATCATGACGCTGTTGTTCGAGCGTTTTGCGTCGCTGGCTAATTCTTTCGAGGAAATATCTCAACTGGCCCGCCTCGCCAGAGTCGAGGTCATACATATCGATAATTTCCCGGACCTCGCTCAGGGAAAATCCGAGGCGTTTCCCGCGCAATATCAGTTTCAAGCGAACGCGATCTCTCGCGCTGTATATCCTCTGCCGTCCCACGCGACCGGGCATGAGGAGTTTTTCGTCCTCGTAAAATCGGATGGCTCTGGTGGTCACATCAAATTCTTTGGCGAGCTCGGATATAGAAAATTCCCCTGAGCCGCTTTCAAATTCGGATGCCGAAAGCAATTTTTCCCGCATCTTTGCAGTATAACTTTAATTGACGTTTACGTAAACGGAAACTAAAATTTCCATACTAATTCTCATTAATCATCCCGCATGAGTTCGACCCCCGCCTCCTTGCCTGCCCAACGAGAACGCGCCGATTCCGCGATCAATTACCGCGTGCGTTTTGTCACTGCAGCCAGCCTTTTTGATGGGCATGACGCGTCTATCAATATCATCCGTCGTTTACTGCAGGCTTCGGGCGCTGAAGTGATCCACCTGGGACACAACCGAAGCGTGGCGGAAATCGTTGATGCCGCGGTTCAGGAAGACGTTCAGGGCATCGCGGTCAGTTCTTATCAAGGCGGGCATACTGAATTTTTCTCTTACATGATCGACATGCTCCGGGAACGCGGCCGCGGAGATATTCGAGTCTTTGGCGGCGGTGGAGGGGTCATCGTGGAAGATGAGATCAGCGCCCTGCACGATTATGGCGTGGCCAAGATTTATTCGCCGGAGGACGGCCAGAAGATGGGCCTTCAGGGAATGATCGATGACATGCTGGCCCGGGCGGATTTCTATCCTGCCGACGAGCCCAGCGAGACGCTCGACGGTATTGATCGCATCGACGGCGCCTTTCTGGCGCGCGTGCTGACTGAGATCGAAAATGACTCGCTCAGTGAGTTTTTGCTCCGGCAAGTCAGAGCCGGCGCCGGTCGCCTTGTGGGCCAGGTGCCCGTGCTTGGGATAACCGGAACGGGTGGATCGGGCAAGTCATCCCTAACCGATGAATTGATCCTTCGCTTTCGAATCGACTTTGAGGATCAGCTAAGGATCGCCGTTCTCGCGGTAGACCCGACCCGACGCAAGACCGGGGGCGCGCTGCTTGGAGACCGGATTCGCATGAATGCAATCGACGGTAACCAGGTCTTTTTTCGCTCTCTGGCTACTCGAGGCGCGGACGGGGAAATTCCGCCTCAGTTAGGGGACATGGTTGCGGCCTGCCGCTGCGCCGGCTTCGATCTCGTTATTGTCGAGACGCCCGGCATTGGGCAGGGAGACGCCGGGATTGTGGCCGAGGTGGACACTGCGCTGTACGTCATGACACCGGAATTCGGGGCGGCGTCGCAGCTCGAAAAAATCGAGATGCTCGACTACGCGGACGTGGTAGCCATCAACAAATCAGACCGAAAAGGGGCGAAGGACGCCCTGAGAGACGTGCGCAAGCAGATGCAGCGCAACCGCGCAGACTTCTCCCGGTCGGTGGAGGATATGCCGGTCTTCGCTACCATGGCGTCTCGGTTCAATGATTCGGGTGTGAGCGATTTGTACCGATGCGTAAGAGATTCGCTCCAACAGCATGGCCTGCGTGCAGATTCCGATATCCTCAGCGGGGCAAGGCCCGCGCTCTCCTCCAGTGCCACCATTTCGTCCGACCGTGAACGTTACTTGTCAGAGATCTCGGCGACCGTGCGTGGCTATCACGACAAAGCGAGCGCGCTTGCTGCACTGGCGAGACGCCATCAGCATCTTCATACGGCGATCGAGTTGCTCGGTCAGCAAGGCGAATCGACCGCGGCGCTTCAGGCGCTTGCGGATGAGGCAGCAAACGCACTGGGCCCGCACATGCTGGAGAAGATAAACGGGTTTGACGCGCTCAAGGCGCGTTATGAAGCTGAGACGCTTCAATTTGAGGTACGGGGGCAGTCGCGCGAGATAGACCTTAAATTTACGACCCTATCCGGTACACGCGTGTCGAAGGTCAGTCTGCCCCGTTATCACGATGCCGGGGATCGCTTGAGTTGGCTGCTCCAGGAGAACGTGCCCGGGGCATTTCCATTTACCGCCGGGGTGTTTCCGTTCAAGCGTGACAACGAGGATCCCACCCGCATGTTTGCAGGCGAGGGCGACGCGACGCGTACCAATCGCCGCTTCAAGCTTCTTTCAGCTGAATCAAAAGCAAAACGTTTATCCACTGCTTTTGATTCAGTGACCTTGTACGGCGCCGATCCGGCTTTGCGGCCGGATATCTACGGAAAAGTAGGAACTTCTGGGGTCTCGATCGCTACGTTGGATGACATGAAGACCCTGTACTCTGGGTTTGATCTTTGCGATCCGCTGACCTCGGTTTCCATGACGATTAACGGCCCGGCGCCCACGGTGCTGGCTTTTTTCCTCAATACCGCCATTGATCAGCAGGTGGAAAAATTCTGCGAGCGCGAAGGGCGTGAACCCGATCCTGCCGAAGGCGCGAGACTAAGAGCCTGGGCCCTCGAAAATGTGCGGGGAACCGTTCAGGCCGATATCCTCAAAGAGGATCAGGGTCAGAACACCTGCTTATTTTCGACAGACTTCAGCCTGAGAATGATGGGTGATATTCAGGCGTATTTCATTGATAACCGGGTTCGAAATTTTTACTCGGTGTCTATCTCTGGATATCACATTGCTGAAGCGGGCGCG
>RGTL01000371.1 GCA_010025385.1 Gammaproteobacteria bacterium
ATCTGCAAAGCAGCGATCTGTGAGCGAGCGACTCTCGAGTGGAGGATATCGCCCACGATAGCGAAGCGCAGTTGGGAAAAGTCGCCTTTACTCTCCCGAATGGTGAACATATCCAGCATGGCTTGGGTCGGATGGGCGTGGCGTCCATCGCCCGCGTTAATGATATGAACATGAGCCGGCACGTGTCGCGCAATCAGATGAGCCGTGCCGCTGGCGCTATCCCGTACGACGAAGATATCGGTATCCATCGCCTCCAGGGTCCGCACCGTATCAAGAACGGTTTCACCTTTTTTGGTGGAAAGCCGTGCGGTGTTCAGATTGATGACGGATGCGCCCAGTCGTTTACCGGCAATCTCAAAGGTGGTTCGAGTACGGGTGCTGTCCTCGAAGAAAAGGTTGACGACGGTATGGCTATCCAGAAGCGATGCGTGCTGTTTTTTGACCTTCGGATCAGAGACGGCAAACTGTCTCGCCGAATTAAGAATATCCAGCAGTTTTTGTTTGTGAAGCCCTTCTACCGTCAAGAAGTGCAGCAATTGCCCATCGGCCCCGAGCTGGCTCTGGGACGCATGAAGGGATCTCAACTCAGCCGACATGGGTGACAGCCCCCTGTTCGTGAAGGTAGGTTTGAAGGATCAGCTCGGCCGCAACGGAGTCCTTTAGCGCCCGACGTTTTTTCTCTATCTTTTTGCCGGCAGGTACGGAGGCTTTTATCATTTCTTCCGCTGCCCGGGAAGTCAGGGTTTCATCCACAAATTCAACCGGAATTTCAAACCTGTCGTGAAGATCGGCGCCGAACGTCCGAGCCGCTCTACAGATTTCGGATTCTGCACCGTTTGCGGCGATGGGCATACCGACCACCAGAACGTCTGGGCGCCACTCGTCGATGAGTTTTTTAATGGCCGCCCAAGGCCCGTCTTTTTCGTCGTTTCGGACTACCGCTATTGCCTGAGCCGTGTGGGTCAGTTCCTGTCCGGCAGCAACGCCAATGCGCTTCGTCCCGAAATCGAATCCCATGGCGGTTCTGCTCATGCGTGTCCCGCCCCAGAGGCCAGTCGCGTGGGGTCTACGCCGATCAGGCCAAGCGCCTTGATCCAGCGGCTCTTGACGGGGGTAGAAAAGATAAGCTCGGGGTCCGCCTCATGGGTAAGCCATGAATTTTGATGAATTTCAGATTCCAGTTGGCTGGCACCCCATCCTGCGTATCCCAAACTCAAGAGAGCTCGGGTGGGCCCGTTACCCTTCGCGATCGATTCCAGGATATCTCGTGAGGACGTCAGACCCATTTGGTGTCCAACCGGTATGGTGGAGTCCCAGGTGCCTCGATCTTCATGGAGGACCAATCCCACTTCGGTATGAACCGGCCCGCCAACGTATACCGCCGTCTCGAGTTGTGCGCTTTGCTCTGAAGCGGTTATCTCTAGCTGGCTCAGGATATCGCCAAGGACCAAACTCTCGGTCGGCCGGTTGATCACAATACCGAGCGCGCCGTTCTCGTCATGTTGGCAAATGAGCGTCACGGTTTGATGGAAGTTGGGATCCTGCAGTTCAGGCATCGCGA
>RGTL01000372.1 GCA_010025385.1 Gammaproteobacteria bacterium
AAGTTTCTGCTCAACCCCCAGCCCATCAGGCCCGCCGCGGTGTTACGCATGCCCAAGTTCAACCTTCAGTCAAAACACGCAGCCGCACTGGTGAACTATTTTGCGGCGGTTGATGGAGCGGACTATCCCTACGTATACGATCCGCGTCTTGACGAGGCATCGTTGTCGGCTGCTGAGATGTCCCATCCCGGTCATCTCGAGGGGGCGATGAAGATTGTGACCAACAATAACTACTGCGTGAAGTGTCACCTTGTCGGAGATTATTCACCGCCCGGTAATCCCAAGGCGCTCGCTCCGCAATTAGGAATTGTCTATGAGCGATTGCGACCGGACTATGTACATGACTGGATCGCCAACCCCAAAAGGTTCCTGCCGTACACGGGCATGCCGGTCAACATTCCGCATGACAAACCGGTGAGCCAGGATCTGTATGCCGGCGACAGTGAGCAGCAGGTCGCGGCTTTGACTGATCTGCTGATGCACTTCGACGAGTTCGTCAAGCAGAAGTTCACACTTGAGGCCTACCTGCCCGCACCTGCCCCGAATGCTGAAAAAGCGGCAGCGGACGGTGGGGAGAAGGGCGAGGGTGGAACGAAGATGAATGCTGGTAATGTTGTGGCCGACCCAGCCGATCGCAATCCGACACCGGCGGGGTTGCCGGAGCAGCAGTCTACGGTCCTCAGAAGTACGCCAGGTCGGTTGGCCGCCCTTAAAAAGACGACTGTTCAACAGGAAAATTGAGTTAAAAACCCGAGTCAGAAAGAAAGGCACGTAGCATGTTTCGTATCTTCCCGAGCCTCCGCCATAAGGGTCTTCAATTGACGTCGGGGGCTTTTGCCATGGTTTCCGTAACGCTGCTTGCCGGCTCGCTGCCTGCCGCTGAATGGGCGACACTCAAAGGCAGGTTCGTCTATGACGGCGCGGGGCACGCTTTTTTCAACGACACGCGTGAAGATCGGTACCATCAGCCATCAGCTGAGATAGCATTTGAACGCGCCCTGGCGTTTCTGCGTAGTTAGCTAGCAGGAAAAAATCGTAACGCGGTCAAAACCTCCCTGAGGTCTTGGCCGTCATTCACCCACACCAGCTGAGACGATATCCGCCTCAAATCGCCCATAAGTTGCGCAGAAATTCGCGACCGAGTTACGTTCTGATCCGGACTCACCATTACGGTGGTTATGAACCGATGTTGCATCCAACGATCTACGCGAGCGACTATCGATTCAAAATGCTTTTCATCGCTACTAACGTCTGGACAGACAAATGTCAGGAAGTCTGGTGGAGGGATAGTGAACAGCAAATCGACGTCGTCGAAGCCTCCGTCTGATGTAAACAGAACGGCCTGAGTTGGAGACTCTATACACTCAGATTGGACACAAACTGCGAACAAATCGATCGCCTTGGGGTGCACCACAAAAGCGAACGATCTTTCAGAGCTGTTCGGTTTTTGTATCCTAAACCGCGTGGCTTGCGCTGAGTGTCTCTCGGCACACAACCCACTGGTTACGACTGATTGAGAAGCTCCGCCGGTCATACAGAGGTTTGCTTGACACCCTCTCG
>RGTL01000373.1 GCA_010025385.1 Gammaproteobacteria bacterium
CTTTTGCCCCGCGGACTCCACCGACCCAAACGAAATTGCCCCCAACTGCTCGTGTCCGGATGGCGAGGAATATGATGGAGCGACGAACAGTTGTGAGGTTGTAGTTGTAGCTTGTACCACCCTTAGGTGGGGTTTTGAATCAACAAATAGATACTTCGATCAATCAGCCGGCGTGACGTGGCAATTTGAGCCTGCGGGTTGCGTACTACCGGATCCCGATCAAGAATTTACCTTCTACGTAGGAAACCAGAAATCGAACTACGTGGATAACCCCAAATCAAAGCCCGTCACAGCGATACTTTCTGACAAAAAAGCCACAATTCCCGCCATTGGATGTACTCCTGATAAGCGCGGTGCGAAGACAACGGGCAGCCCAGATAACGGATGGGAACTTAAATTTAACGTATCAGGACTAGATCTGACGCAAGCAAGCCACGCGAATCATAGATGGAGGTGGCACTGGAATTCGAAGGTGAATCCCAACCGATATGATTGCAAAAAACCCTAGCGATGGAGACGGCAAAACCAACGGTATCGATCCAGATGCCGATGGTGACGGCACCCCTGGTGCTGAAGATGACACCCCGGGCGGGCTGAGTTAAACCCCCGCCTTCTTAAAACCGAAAACCCCGCCTCGGCGGGGTTTTTGTTAATAATAGGCCCGTATGAGCGCGACGGCGTGGTGTGCCTGCAGGGTGCCTTTGATGCCGAGTGGGTTGCCAAAGGGCGGCGCGCGGTGGCGTCTGCGATTCGCACCGCCTCAAAAAGCGCGCTTCGCGAAGATCAAAAGGGCGAGGGCGGAAAAGGCCTATTCTTTTTTGATACTTTTTTATGGCCGCGCCTGCCGTCGTCTAAGACGTTTACGTTTGAATCGCCTGCCGCTCGGCTGGCGCAAAGCGTGATGCGGTCAAAAGAGCTGCTGCTTTATTTTGATATGGCGATTGTTAAAGAGCCCGGCACGACGGCAACAACCCCTTGGCACTACGACGAGGCCTACTGGCCCGTCTCTGGTACGCAGGTCTGCAACGTATGGATTGCGCTTGATGATGTGCCGCGCGAGGCCGCGCTGCGTTTTGCGCTGGGCTCGCACAAGCTTAAAGAAAACTTCAAGGGCATCGACTTTTTTACGCAGGCAGGCATGCGCGGGCAGAAGGATCCGAGCCCTCCGGATTGGGATAACGACCCGCACGGATTGGAGGTTGCCTGCGCGCCCATGAAAGCAGGCGACTGCGCAATCCTGAACTTTCGCACGCATCACAGCGCGCCGGGCAATCTGCAGAAAAACCGCCGCCGGCGGGTAATCTGCACGCACTGGTTTGGCGATGATGCGCGCTATGCGGATAAGCGCTGGGAGTGCAATCCCAACGAGCGCGGCGAAGGCCTGATAGACGGCGGCCGCCTTGAGTGCGACACCTTTCCCCGCGTGATCTAAGAATTAGCTGCTCGTGACAGGCCAGGGTCGCTTGGTAGCCGGCTGGTAATCAAAGTCTAAGAGAGCCGCTTCATCCACTGTGACTCCAAGCCCGGGCTCATCAGAGAGGATAAAAGACTGATCTTCT
>RGTL01000374.1 GCA_010025385.1 Gammaproteobacteria bacterium
TGCATGGCTGTCGTCAGCTCGTGTCGTGAGATGTTGGGTTAAGTCCCGCAACGAGCGCAACCCTTGTTCCATGTTGCCAGCAGGTAAAGCTGGGGACTCATGGAAGACCGCCGGGGTCAACTCGGAGGAAGGTGGGGATGACGTCAAGTCCTCATGCCCCTTATGTCCAGGGCTGCAAACACGCTACAATGGCCGGTACAAAGAGATGCTAGAACGCGAGTTCATGCCAATCTCATAAAGCCGGTCTCAGTTCGGATTGAAGTCTGCAACTCGACTTCATGAAGCTGGAGTTGCTAGTAATCCCGGATCAGCACGCCGGGGTGAATACGTTCCCGGGCCTTGTACACACCGCCCATCACACCACGAAAGTCGGCAACACCCGAAGCCGGAGGCCTAACCGTAAGGAAGGATCCGTCGAAGGTGGGGTCGGTGATTGGGGTGAAGTTGTAACAAGGTAGCCGTACCGGAAGGTGCGGCTGGATCACCTCCTTTCTAAGGAGATGAAGCCCCGCTCTTTGACATTCGTCGAAGGCGAGGTGGATTCAACTAATTGGTGCACTGTCGGATCAGTCGTGTCACGGTCGAAGATCGAGCTTGTCTCTCTTCGTCAGTGTGCGGCTGGTTTTGTCTTCTCTTTCGTTTTGAGGGATCTTCCCTCCACAAGCGGATCGATTTCGATCGGTCGGCCTCTGTGTGTCCTTTGAGAATTTCAGAGTAAGCACGAGCATCTAGAAATTTGTAACAAAATTTCTTCCAAGCTACAAAGAGCCAACGGTGAATGCCTTGGCGCCTATGACCGAAGAAGGACGTGGATGACTGCGAAAAGTTACGGTGAGCCGTCTATCAGGCTTTGACCCGTAAATGTCCGAATGAGGAAACTCAGCACTCGTTATTGAGTGTTATTCCGGTGTGAATACATAGCACCGGTAAAGGGAACCGGGGGAATTGAAACATCTCAGTACCCCGAGGAAAGAAAAGCAAACGCGACTCCCTTAGTAGTGGCGAGCGAAAAGGGAAGAGGCCAAACCGTGTCGGTGCAATATCCTGATGGAGTTGCCGACATGGGGTTGTGGGACGTTTAGACACAGCATCAGATGTGTCACGGAGTTAAAAGTTGCTACGTAGAAGAACGGCTTTGGAAAAGCCGGCCACAGTGGGTAATAGCCCCGTATTCGAAACGTACGCAGCCTCCGGAACCAATCCCAAGTAATGCCGGGACCGAGCAAACTGGCATGAATCTGCGGGGACCACCCCGTAAGCCTAAGTATCTATTGGCGACCGATAGTGAACCAGTACCGTGAGGGAAAGGTGAAAAGAACCCCGGGAGGGGAGTGAAATAGTACCTGAAACCGTTGGTTTACAAGCAGTCAGAGAGTCGTTGTACCGCTTGCGGTGCAGCCTCGATGGCGTGCCTTTTGAAGACGACAGTGCACTAACTTGGAATCCATGTAGACGGCCAACGAATGTTGGTCCGACCACACTTCATCTCCTTAGAAAGGAGGTGATCCAGCCGCACCTTCCGGTACGGCTACCTTGTTAC
>RGTL01000375.1 GCA_010025385.1 Gammaproteobacteria bacterium
AAGTTGGTTGGCCAGACCAGACAACCCAACAAAGTTGAAGGCCTGCTCGGTGTATTCCTCATCAGTCAGATTTTTCGCCCACACCGCGGCTTCCCAATTGCCTGCTGCGTCGCTAATCCAGACACGGGCGTCAACCGTCGAATAGGAATCTGACAGGTTATAAGGGTCATTAAATGCATCGCGATACATGTCGTCGGTGTACTTAAAGTTCGCCTGAATACCCATCTGCAAGTTGGATCCGACCGCAAACTCGTAACGGATCAGGCCGTTGGCCTGCACCTCTGCCGCGTTGGGGGATTGGTTACCCGCTGGCACAACACCAATGGCACCCAGCTCGGTATCCAAGAGCCCAAGACCCAAGCCGATCGTCAGCCCTTCAGTTGGTGCCGCCAGCAGATCAATGTCCAGACCATAGATCTCAGCATCATCAGCATTGGTAAAGGCGGTCACCAATACGCCTGGCACCAAGGTCTGCATATCTTTGTAGTCGTAGAAGAATGCCGAGGCATTCAACTGGACCCTGCCCGATGCCAGCGTGGACTTTGAGCCAATCTCATAAGCTGTGATCGTTTCGGAATCGAACGGCACCAGCTCACTGTTATCGAACGTGAAGTCGCCAAAGAAGCCGCCGCTCTTGAAGGCTGTCGACACACTGCCGTAGAGCAACCAATCGTCTTTTGGTCGAAACTCGAGTGCCACTCGGCCTGACAAGTTGTCATCAGAGAATGTGCTGTCTGTTCCAGTCAGCTGGAACGCACCCAGCCCCGTAGGCCCGCAGAACGGATCGAGGATACAACTCGCGTCGTAGGGGTTGAGGTCAGTGGTGCCACCGGCAAAATCGATCTCTTCGTCGGTGTAGCGCAAACCAGCCGTCAGATTCATGCGCTCCGAGAGTGGAATATCGACGCTACCGAAGAACGCCCAGGTGGTGGTCTCTTGGTCAACATTCCAAAACAGGTTGGTGACGAAAAAGTCTCCTGCCTCAAAAATGTTCTCTGACTCAAACTCATCCTGAGAGTAGAAAGCGCCAACGATCCACTGGGGGCCGGAGTCACTGCCGCCAGACAGTCTCAGCTCCTGAGAGAATTGGCTGATATCTTCGTCGTGAGTAATCGAGGAAAGCTGCAAGGGGTGCGAGTTGATGTTGTCACCAAAGACGCGGTCCTGCGACTCGTACCCGGTAATCGACACTAGGTCCCAATTTCCCAGATCCCACTCGAGGCGCAGCACACCCCCGGTGTAATCGGTGTCGAGAATGTATTTGGCGGCTTCGTCCGGGTTAAAGGTGTGGGTATAGGGGTCGCCGTCGGCGGTCTCCTGAATACCAAACACGTCCGAACACTGCGCATTATCGAACTGATAGTTTGCCGCCGGCGCGCACAACTCCGCAGGATTACTCGGGTCCAAAAGACCATAGATAGTAAACGGCGTGTTGGTGCCCTCAACGTTGCCGAAGTGAATACTCAGATCACCTCTAAAGGAATCGCTCGGGTCAAAACTGAGCGTCGCTCGGCCTGAGAGGGATTCAAG
>RGTL01000376.1 GCA_010025385.1 Gammaproteobacteria bacterium
TTAAACCGGCGAACAGAGGTATCAGGAAGGTCGCGCAACGATTCGAGCTGGTACGGAGACCGACGATCAATCCCTGAATGTCTTTAGAGATCTTAGCGCCGAGCACGGAGAACATCGCGGGTTGTGTGACCCCTATCGCCAGACCCATCGTGATATTGAGCAGCGCGAGGATGGCGTAGGACCCCGTCAGTGACATCGAAGACACCGCTATCAGGGCCAAGACAATGAACACGCCGAGGATCTTTTCCGAGCTCCACCATTTCGCGAACACCGCGTGCAAGAACGCAGAGAACGAGGAGGATATCGCGCTGACACCGATAAGGATACCGATCTGCGACGCGCTGAACTCAAGCTCCGCGAGATAGACCGGCAGGAAGCTCGTCTGAAGGGACACCGCACCGAGGCGGACCGAGGAGCAGGCGATGATATAGAACACAACAGGGTCACGCAGAAGCCCGAACGCCTGGCTGTAGTCTCCTTTCATGGCCTGCCGTTTAGACGCGGCTCTCTCAACGCCGCTTACTTCTTGCGATAGCTGAAGCGCCAAGATACTTAACAAACCACACCAGACTGCTGCGGCGACAAAGCTCGAGTCTGTACCGAAATGATCCCAGATAAACCCGATAATAAACGGTCCGAAAAATGTACCACCCATACTCCAGAAACCGAGGTGGCTGGTCACAACTGGGTCTCCCCGGTATGTCTTTCCGATCCCCGTCTGGACACCGATCCAACAAAACGACTGACAGACACCAAAAACGAGCTGTAGAAGAACCAAGTGGAACACGCTCGTCGTGAACGGATAAACCAGAGAGAGGACCGCACAAGCCAACGCCAGCCGCGTGACAACAAAACGGACACCGTAGCGGTCGACCATCGCACCGCCAGGAATCGCTAGCAAGAAAGGCAGCAGCGAACGCATCGCCATTATGATACCAACCTCAGCAGGGCTGGCCCCGATAGACAAAGAATATAGCGGCACGATTACAGCGGTCAGCGGGACTAGACCTAGAGCCAAAAATCCGGACGCGAAGTAGCTAATTTTTTCCCTATTCATCGGACAGACTCAAACGCCTAAGACTCAGTAGCAATATCGGAAGCGAAAACATAATCAAAGCGATCCTAAAAATCTGATGGGTCACGACAAAGGTAAGATCCAGCTTTAGGGCGAACGCCAATAACGCGAGCTCCGTCTGCCCCCCCGGCATAAAAGACAACACAACCTGAACCCAAGGGATATCGGCCGCCGTAAGAATCACAATTAAGGCGCAAATACACAAGACTATAAACATAATCAGGACGCTAGAGACACCGGCAAAGAACGCCCGCTTCATCGAACCAATCGACACCCCACAAAACGCCCGAGCGATATCGATCCCGATCGCAACCTGGGCCAGAATCAGGAGCGGCGTAAACAACTTGAGATGCAGCACATCAAACCCCTGTAGACCAGCAACGAGGAACATGGGTCCCAACAGAGGAGCACTTGGAACCTTGAGATACGCGAACAACTTCCAGCCGACGTATCC
>RGTL01000377.1 GCA_010025385.1 Gammaproteobacteria bacterium
AGAGCGTTGTGGTTGAGACCAAGCGTAAGCGCGTGATGGTTCCAAAGCCAGGTACGGCAAAACTTGGTGCAGGCACCAGTCCATCCCCATCTGCGTCGAATAAACGTCCTGATGGCGTGTCTGATGCTGAATTAGAACGGCGCTTGGCAGCAGTTAAGGCTGCGAAAGCACGCGAAGCAGAAGAAGTGGCCGTGCGCGAAGCAGAAGCAAAGGCGCGCGAAGAAGAGCGTAATCAGCGCCGTCTTGAGCAGGAACAAAAAGAGCGCGAGCAACGTGAAGCCGAAGAACTCCTTCGAAAAAAAGAAGAGGAAGAGGCCCGTGCAAAACGCGAAGCCGAGGCGCTTGAAAAGCGTAAAGTAGCTGAAGAAGCCCAGCCTGTTCGTGCTGAGGGCGAAGTACCACGCCCTGCTGCAAAACAACCCGCCGCGCAGCCATCGCGCAAAAAGGAGCGGGAACAGGATCAAGAGCGCCGCCCCGTTAAGGTGCGTGACGACGGACGCCGCTCCGGCAAGCTGACCCTGTCTCAGGCGCTCTCTGACGAAGGCGGGCGTCAACGGTCCATGGCGGCCATGAAGCGAAAACAGGAACGTGCGCGTCAAAAAGCTTTGGGCGGTTCAGCTGAACGCGAAAAAATTGTGCGCGAAGTACAGCTTCCCGAGGCAATCATGGTGTCTGAACTTGCCAATAGGATGGCCGAGCGCTCTGCTGAGGTCGTAAAGGCGTTGATGAAAATGGGCATGATGGTGACACAAAACCAGACCATTGATGCCGATACCGCCGAACTGATTATCGAGGAGTTCGGGCATAAGACCGTTCGCGTGTCTGATTCGGACGTTGAAGATGTTATCAAGGAAACCGAAGACAACGAAAAAGATCTCAAACCGCGTCCTCCTGTCATCACGATTATGGGGCATGTGGATCACGGAAAAACATCTCTCTTGGATGCGATTCGAAACACCAAAGTGGTGCAGGGCGAAGCAGGTGGTATCACACAGCATATCGGAGCCTATCAGGTAAAAACTGACGGCGGCGCGGTATTGTCATTCCTCGACACACCTGGTCACGCAGCCTTTACATCCATGCGCTCACGCGGGGCGCAGGTCACAGATATTGTGGTTCTTGTCGTGGCGGCAGATGATTCTGTCATGCCGCAGACGATTGAAGCCATTAATCACGCCAAGGCGGCAAAAGTACCTTTGATCGTCGCAATCAATAAAATTGACCGTCCTGCGGCTGATCCCAACAAAGTGCGCACCGAACTGTTGCAGCACGAAGTGATTGTGGAAGCTATGTCTGGTGAAGTACAGGATGTCGAAGTGTCTGCGCTTACCGGTCAGGGACTTGACGATCTTTTGGAAGCTATCGCGCTTCAAGCAGAAATCCTTGAACTGAAGGCCAACCCTGACCGCGCCGCGCAAGGTGCAGTTATTGAGGCCCAGTTGGATGTGGGCCGTGGACCTGTGGCGACCGTGCTTGTCCAAAACGGAACATTGAAACAGGG
>RGTL01000378.1 GCA_010025385.1 Gammaproteobacteria bacterium
CATCTGGGCCTATGTCGGCGTCACCGTCTTCGCCTATTTTCTGGAAACCGCGCTACAGATGTACATCCTGGCCGGCGTGATTGGTCTCGTGCAAGGCGGGATTCAGGCGTTGAGTCGATCGCTTTTCAGTCAGTTGATACCGCCAGAAAAGAATGCCGAGTTCTTCGGCTTCTATAACGTCGTCGGCAAGGCCGCTGCCGTTTTTGGCCCAGTCATGATGGGCACGATCGCACACGTGTCGGGCAATCCACGCCTGGGCATCCTGTCGGTGGCGCTGCTGTTTTTTGCCGGCATGTTCTTTTTTCGGCGAGTGCAGGAGCCCGGGCACGAAGCGTCCGACTAAGACCACTGCCCGCGAGCCATCAAAACCTGCTTGAGCAAGGCGGGTCGGTCGGTCATGATGCCGTCCACGCCCATCTCCAGGAGACGCTGCATTTCCGTTTCGTCGTTGACCGTCCACACATGGGTCTGTATTCCCTGTTCCCGCATGCCCTGAATGAATAAACGGTCGATGACGCGGATACCATTCCATCGCACCGGCACCTGGGCGCAAGCGGCTTGAAGACCGCGTAGCGGTATGCCCACTGTCGACAGTCTGGCGCGAGCCGTCTCCCAGGTGGCCATTGATGTACACACCTCGGGCAGTGCCGCACGAACTTGGCGAAGCCGATGATCCGAGAATGACCCGATACAGACCCGATCGGCCGAGCCGGTTCGCTTGATAACATCAATCAGTGGGCCGACTGCCGCATCGGATTTAGGATCAATATTAAACCGGGTCGTCGGAAAATCGCCGAGCAAGGCCTCCATAAGCGGGATAGGTTCACGATCATGAACGCGGGCCCTTTTCACCTCACCATAATCAAGATCGCGGATCCGGCCACGGGCATTGGTTACTCTATCGAGGCGGTCATCGTGAAAGGCGATCAATACGCCGTCCTTCGTGCAGTGCACGTCGGTCTCGAGGTAGCGAAAGCCCATACTGACCGCGCTCTGAAAAGCAGCCGCCGTATTCTCTGGCGCTGCGTCGCCATCGCCTCGATGCGCGAAGGCAAGGATCCCGGGGTGTTCAAGAAACGCGTATCGATTCATGGCGTACTTTAAGGGGTACTTTAAGAGCCAAGACTACTTGTCTCTAGGATGAGCGGTTAAGATTAGCACCACCGTCCTGATGGTTTTCGACGCAATACCCCAACAGCATATGTCTTCTCCTCTGGTTCTGGTGCCCACCTACAACGAGTTGGGCAATCTTGAAGCATTCGTCTCTAAAGTGCGCTCCCGCCTGCCAGAGGGCGATATCCTGATCATCGACGACAACTCACCGGACGGCACCGGCGCGCTGGCAGACCGAATTGCAGGCGAGGACGCAAAGGTGCATGTGATGCATCGCGCAGGCAAGGAAGGGCTTGGCAAAGCGTATCTGGCTGGGTTCGCGTGGGCACTCGATCGTGACTACTCGCATGTCTTCGAGATTGATGCCGACTTCAGCCACAATCCCCA
>RGTL01000379.1 GCA_010025385.1 Gammaproteobacteria bacterium
GCACCATTTGTAGAGTGAATAACGGTTCCATCTTCATCAACAACATCAGTATCAGCAACGGCTGTTGGTGCATCATTAGTATTGGTTACATTAATAGTCATGGTGTATGAAGAAGTGCTATCTGCATCTCCATCATTTACTGAAAACTCAAATGTTGTGTAAGGTGAGCCTGTGTCATTTGCATCAGGATTTAATCTTAAATAACCATTTGAAATATCAGTTGCAGTTATCACTTGGTTTAAAGTTACATCCTGCCAACTTGAACCATCATAATATTGAAGAGCGCCATCATCTTCTAAAGTTGTAATCTTAACACTGACCAAACTATCATCATCATCTGCATCGGTATAACCAAAGTCAGATGTGCTAAAAACATAAGGTGTATCTTCCGTAGTGGTAACAGTGTTATCCGATGCTGTTGGAACATCATTCACTCCTGTAACTGTAATTGTAATATCAGCTGTTACAGCTATTTGAGAAACTACAAGTGATGCTGCAGTATCGTCTGTGTCAGGATCGGTATCATTATCTTGAACCACACCACTTGCAGCACTTGAAACAGTCAGTGTTGCATCTTCATTAACTGCGCCTGTATCATCTGCAGCAACTGGAGTATCGTTAGCACCAGTAATAGTGAAAGTAATTGTAGCGGTATCCGTAGCTGATCCATCAGAAACCGTGTAAGTAAATACATCGGTTACTGTATCATCAGCATCAAGAGCATCTGCTACCGATTGATCAGCAGTATAAGTATAAGTTCCATCTGCTGCTAAAGTTAATGTACCATAATAACCAACAACAGAGTCTGTTCCTGCTGTACCACTGTTTCCATTTCCAGTTGATGCACTTGCTCCATCTTCATCTGTAGCTGATGTGTGAGAATAAGTAGTAACAGTTAAAGACGCGCTATCATCGGCATCCGTGTCACCATATAAAACATCTGAAGTTCCATCTGTAACAGTTAATGTTGCATCCTCTGTAACTGCACCTGTTTCATTATCCGCTACTGGTGCATCGTTTACACCTGTGACTGTAAAGATTAAAGTTGCGGTATCGGTATTTGTTCCATCTGAAACGGTATAAGTAAACGAGTCTGTTGCAGTATCATTTAAATCTAAATCATCTGCAGCTGATTGGTCTGCTGTATAAGTATAACTACCATCTGCACCCACAACTAATGTACCATAAGTTCCTGTAATTGATCTTCCATCAGAATAAGTTGTGCCTGAACTAACTGCAGAGTTTGATCCACCTGTTACTGCAATTTGAGTAACTGTTAAACTGTCACCATCAGCATCAGTATCGTCAGCAACTAATAAACTATCCCCTGAACTTTGAGTAACTGTTGCATCTTCATTTACACTATCAGTATCATCAACTGCTACTGGCGGATTACCTGCACTAACTGTAATTGTTAATGTTCCTGTATCGGTTCCACCATTGCCATCTGACACAATATAAGTAAATACATCTGATCCAGCACTTGAACCTGCAACATAA
>RGTL01000380.1 GCA_010025385.1 Gammaproteobacteria bacterium
TTCTTCAATAGCAGAATCTAAACTTAAACTTCCAGTTATATCAATATCTCCAAGACCATTTGATCCACCAACTGCTTGTTCAAAAGCTGTTTCGGTAAATATTGTTGATAAATTATTAGTTTCAGATGCTCCATCAGTAGCTGAACTATCAACAGCACCTGTAAATGTTAATTGTGCCCCACCACTTAAAGTTATGTTTTCAGAAATAGTTGTTATTGCATAACTTTGGTTACCACTTGTGGTGATGCTTGCTCCAAGAACAGCTGTTCCAGTTGCTACAATACTACTAGTACCTGTTGTACTAATTGCACCATCAACCTCTAGATCAGTAGTATAAACTGCACTATTAATTGTAGTTGCAACATCTATATCAATTAATTCAAGTTCTGTTCCAGAAGAGCCAATACTACCAGTAAACGTTTTTCCAGTTCCTGTTATTCTTAAAGTTCCCTCATCATCTGCACTAGCAATAATATCTGCTGCAATGGTTGCTGTATTGTTTCCTCCAAAAATTAAGTATGCTTGGAATGCAGTAGTATTTTTATCATTAATAGTAATCCCGCTACTTGAAGTTACTGCATAATTAAATTGTAGAGTTGAGTTTTCGTTTGCATGATCACCACTGGTCACTACGATGGTACCAATAGTCACTCCTCCAGAACCAGTAAATTCCGCATAACCAGCAAACGTAGCTGCTGCTTGATCACCAACGTGTAATGTGTCTGCAGTTACTGTTCCTGAAACTGTAACTTTACTTGGTGCTGTTTCTGCTGTTGCAAATTTAACCGTAATCTTAGTATTAGTTGCCGCGCCACTATCTTCCGCTATAGTTCCTGCAATTGTTATTGCAGATGTATTTTCAATCGCTAAAACTGAATTGTCGTTTAAAGTAATTGTTGAACTTATTGTTACATTATTTTTAACTGTTGCAGTTTTTGAATTATATGTTGCACCATCAATAGCTCCATTAGTCGTAACTGTTGAAGCAGTCAGTTCTGAAGTTGCAGTTAAAGTTATATTTTGATCATATTGTTGAGTAGAAGAAGTTGTAATATCAGCACCAATGTCTGAAGTTCCTGTTACTCTAAAAGTTGTAATACCAGTAATCGCTCCATCAATGTTTGCGTTTCCTGATATTATTAGTGAACTATTTCCTGATAATGCTGATGCGGTATTGATTGTACCTGAAGTACTTGTGAAGGTTCTTGCACCGCTAATAGTAATACCACCTGTTGCGGTCAAAGTTTGATGGCTAGTTGAACTAATATCCTGTTCGATACTTAATGTTCTCCCTGTTCCAATGGCTGATATATCTACTGTTGAAGGTCTAGTTGTACCTCCGATTGCACCTGCAATCGTAAAGTTATCTGTCTCTGTTGAAATCGTTAAAGACTGAACTCCACTACTTGTAGCATTAATAGTACCTCCAAATGTTGTGCCACCTGAACCAGTACTTGAGATAGTTGCGTTCGCTCCAAGTATAATTGCGCCACTATAAG
>RGTL01000039.1 GCA_010025385.1 Gammaproteobacteria bacterium
CCAGCGCCTCTGAAGAATCCGTGGCGTCAGCGGCCGGTGCTGGTTCCAAAGCGGCATCCGATCTGTTGGCGGTCTACCTGCTGGCAAAGAGTCAGGACCCCACCTTCGCCGCGGCAACCTACCGCTATGGGGCCTCGGGGCAACTGGTACCACAGGCACAAGCGGCACGACGCCCGCAATTAAGCGCCTCCGGAAGCTACACCGACGCCACATCGGACCGCGTCGATCTCACCCAAGCCGGGGTGTCAGTATCGCAATCGCTCTATAACAAAAGCACGCGCATTTCCATTGACCAGGCCAATACCAAGGCCAGTCAGGCGGAACTAGTGTTTCAAACCGCCTCGGAAAGTCTGATTAGCCGTGCGGTTCGATCCTATTTCACGGTTCTGGCAGCAAATGACAACCTTGAGCTTTCGAGACGAAACCAAACGGCCATCGCCCGCCAGTTGGAACTGGCGCAGGAGAGACTCGACGTCGGGCTCGGCACCAAAACAGAGCTCTTTGATGCGAGCGCCCGATTTGAGAAATCCGTAGCCGACACCATCGAGTCGGAGAAGCTTCTTGACGATGCCAAGCAGGCCCTGGAGGTGCTGGTCGGTGAAGACATCGGAGACATATTGCCGCTGCCGGCTGAGGTCGTGCTTGGGCCTCCTCAGCCTGATGACGCGCAGCAATGGGTCGACCGCGCGCTGGAACAAAATGCCTCGTTACAAGCCAAGAATCTCGGCATTGATCTTTCAAGTCTTGAGATCGATCGCCAGAAAGCACAGCGGCTACCGACCGTTGGTCTGCAAGTGTCTGGAAATTATTCGGACACGGCAGCCGCGGGTAGCGATACCTACAGCCGGCTGTTCCTTTCGGTCAATATTCCGTTCTATCAAGGCGGCCTGATCAATGCGCGAGTAAGGGAGGCCGCTGATAACCTCAGCGCCTCTCAATCTGACTATGATGCGGCGGTCCGCGACGTTCGGCGAGACACCCGCCAAACTTTCCTCGGCGTCAAAAGCCGTTTGCGCCGACTCGATGCGCTCGCGGCGGCCGTGCGCGCAGGGGAAAACGCGCTGCTGGCGAAAGAAGAAAGCCTGACCGCGGGGTTAACCACCAATATCGCCGTCCTCGACGCCCAGCGAGACCTTTTTGGTGCGCAGCGCGACTATCTAAAGGAACGCTACGACTATGTCCTACAGATGCTCGAGCTTGAAAGGCTTTCAGGAGACCTTAACGAAGACGACGTGCGCCGGGTGAATGCGTTGCTGCACGCCACGAACTGAATCAGGGGCGGACCGCAAATACAATACGGCGCTCATCTCGCCCAGCCTGAAATCGCGCCGTTACTTTTCGGGCTTCGTTGAGAAGGGCGCCTTCGCCTAACCGGCCCAGCACGACGACATCTCCCTCGCGCAACGAGCGGCCACGATTGTGCAGATGCTCGGCGGCTAACCGAACCAGCGCGCCGGCATCAGACGAGGCGCCGGGTAAGCCAACACCTTCGCTTAAAACGGCGTCTTTAGGCCCGAGGATCTCGGAGTGAAAACCACCCGCGGCGCTCCAATCCACCCCCGTAATAGGCTGCCCCAAAACCACGTACCGCAGTCCGAGATTGACAGCCGTTAGAGCGGCGGCTTGGGTCCGTTGGGCCGCAGGGAGGAGTTCATCCAGAAATACAACGGCAGGGATTAACTCTGCGACAACCGCTTCCAGAGAGAGCCCTTCCGATTGGGGGTAAGTCAGGTCGCGGTTTATACGAACCGCCCAGGCGAGGAACACGACCTGATTCGCTCCTGCGGATGCCTGAAGCGTCGCGCCGGTCGAAGAGAACATGTTTTCGAGAAGGAGACCGATAAGCAGAGGCTGCGTAGCGCGGTCGAAAAGATAGCCCGATACCAAACCATAATCCCGGCCGATATCGAGCGCCAGGTAATCCTGAATCTCGACCATGGTTTGAAGATCAAAAGCGGGTAGCTCGCTGGTCAGTTGCGTACGACTGGCATAGGCCTCGATCACGCGCTCCAAGGCCGCTCGGGGCGCCTCCGAGCCATGCGACGTCAGCGTAGCTGCAAGAATGAAGCCTAGTGATATGACCAGGGATCGAGCGGTACGTAACATTGAATAAGGTGAGCAGATCAACTGCTCACGGGACCTTGACCCTGATGGGAGATACTGCCACCATGATGCCCACGCGATCCACCGGCATCAAGTGGCAGCATCCGAAATCTTCCTTCGAGGTTCCAGCAAAGTGAACGAGCCCAAACCAAGCTCAGGAAGAGTAGGTATCACAGAAGCCGCCCGCGCTTTCGGCGTCTCCACGAATACCATAAGAAGGCGGGTTAAAAAAGGACATCTCACAGCTTTCCAAAGGCCTCAGCCTGGGGGGCGCCCTAAATACGTTTTCGACGTTTCCGATCTGGTACGGGTCTTCGGTGAACCTGACAGCGATTATGAAAAGAGTGCCACGGCACGTGCCGGGGAGATGCCAAAACACGTGACACCCCAAAAAAACACTGAAAATATAGATCGGAATATGGAATTAAAAGAAAAGATATGGCGCCTTGAGAGCGACCATCTGGCCCTTCAGGCACGGTATGACGCCCAAAGCCGGCATCTTGAAGATCTGCAAAGGCTCCTGACGCCGCGCTTGGGGGCGCCGGAACGGCTCGGCGAGCGGGCCGCTCGTTATCTTGGAGATCTCGCCAGGGCGTTTAAGGGGGACAAAGCGTGAAACAAGCGTCCGGCTCGGCTCTTACCCGTCTCCTGCGAGCGGGGCTGGTCTGCTTGCTCCTCGCCGGCCTTAGCCCCGCTGCCTGGGCGCAATCGACTGCCGACCCATGGCAGCCTTTCAATCGCGCCATGTTCGCCTTTAACGACGGCGTCGATCGGGTTCTCATCCGGCCTCTGGCCGTGGGGTATCGAAAAGTGTTCCCGCAGCGTTTGCGCGATGGCGTCAACAATTTCTTTAATAATCTTCGCGCCCCGACAACACTAATCAATGATGTGCTGCAGGGAAAACCAGGGCGGGCCAAAGAGACAATCGATCGATTCCTGATCAACAGCACAATTGGGTTGCTGGGCCTTGTGGATGTGGCAGGCCGACTGGGCATGCCGGATCATGAAGAGGACTATGGCCAAACCCTCGCGCTGTGGGGCGTGCCCAGCGGCCCCTACCTGGTGCTGCCGTTTCTGGGGCCAAGCACGATCCGCGATGCTGTCGGCAAGGTACCTGAATTTGTCATTGCCGATCCCCTCTGGGAACCGGGTGATACCAGCGTCACTGTCACCCGATTCGCTATTCGGGCCATTGATATACGGTCGCGGCTGCTCGATGTGGATCGCATACTGAAGATGCAGGTCGACCCTTACCTGTTCATGAGGGAGCTTTACTACCAGAACCGCCAGGCGCAGATTCTCGACGGCGCGCCCGCCCAAGGCAGGCCACAGCAAGATACCGATTCGCTAGAGCAACAGCTCTTGGAGAACTGAGCGGCTTGGCCACCTGGGTGATTGGTGATGTGCAGGGCTGTTGGGGGGCTTTAAAACGACTGCTCGGTAAGCTCCAGTTTGACCCGGAAGCAGACCGCCTGTGGTTCGCCGGCGATCTCATAGGTCGAGGCGTTCAAGCCGAGGCGGTGCTTGATTTCGTGATGGGTCTTGGGGATCGGGCATCGTGTGTCCTGGGCAACCACGATCTCAATCTTCTCGCGATCGATGCCGGTCTGCGACGCGCGAAGCCAAGCGATCGTCTTGACGGGATCCTGGCCAGCTCACGCCGGGCGGATTACATGGCGTTCCTATCGAGACAGCCGTTGATTCTGTGGTCGGACAAACACGACACCCTAGTGAGCCACGCCGGCCTTTACCCGAAGTGGAGCATCGCCAAGGCCAGTGCTCTAGCCGAAGAAGTCGTGTGCGTGCTTCGTTCCTCGCGGCGCGTGAGCTTTCTTGAAAACATGTACGGCGATACGCCGGATATCTGGTCGGAGCACCTGACCGGGTGGGCACGCCTTCGGTTCATCGCCAATGCATTTACGCGGATGCGCTTTGTAGACGGCGCCGGACGCCTAGATTTAGCCACCAAGGGAGGTCTCGATTCGGCGGCACGTCCCTGGCGCCCGTGGTTCGATTGGCCCAACCCCGATCGCGGCGACACGCGGGTGATCTTCGGACACTGGTCGACCGTGGGCCGCATCAAAAAGAATAACGCAGTGGGTCTCGATTCAGGCTGCGTTTGGGGTGGCGAACTTAGTGCTATACAGATCGATCGGGATCACGATAACATCGTGGCAGAGCCCTGCAAGAGCCTTACTGACGAGTTAAGTTGAGCGCATGACCGACTCATACGAAATTGATATCGAAGTAGAGACTTCGTATATGGCGGAACACTCCGAGCCGGACGAGGACCGCTATGTGTTTGCCTACACCATCACGTTGGTCAACAAAGGGTCCGTATCGGCCAAGCTGTTGTCCCGTCGATGGATCATTACCGATGCAGACAACCGGACAGAAGAAGTTGAAGGCGAAGGCGTGGTGGGCGAACAACCGACCCTAAAGCCGGGAGAGGGGTTTCGTTACACCTCAGGGGCCGTAATTGAGACACCCGTGGGCACCATGCACGGCAGTTATCGAATGCTGGCTGAAGATGGCCAAACCTTCGACACCGACATCCCAGAATTCGTTCTTTCCGCGCCTAGGGTGCTCCACTAAGACGCGGTCAAAACGGGTCAAAATAATATAAGTATTTGTTTTTAAATACTTTTTAATCAAACGTCGAGGTTGCTGACCGCGAACGCGTTCTTCTGAATGAAGTCGCGCCGGGGTGCGACTTCATCGCCCATCAGTACCGTAAAGATCTCATCAGCGCTCACGGCGTCCTCTATCTGAACCTGCGATAGCCGACGCTGACTGGCATCCATCGTGGTCTCCCACAACTGCTCCGGGTTCATCTCGCCGAGACCCTTGTAGCGCTGGATGTTTATACCCCGGCGCGCTTCACTCATCAGCCACGATAACGCGCCTGCGAAGCCATCCGCCTCGCTTTCGCGCTGACCCCTTTTAATGGTGGGCGCGGGTCCGACGTCGTGCTGCAATCGATGGCCAAGGTTGGTTAATGAGGCGTACTCCGTGGAATCGAAAAACTCGCGCGGGAAGCGACTTTGGCGATAGCGTCCGTGGCGCTCGCTGTCTACTACTAACGCTATCTCCGGCCCATCAACTTCCCAAGCGACCCGGAAAAAAGCACCCCCACCCGCGCCGGCGTGCACATTTAAAGCCTTACCTAGGGCCTCGGAAAGCGCGTTTCGCGCGGCCTCGTCCGCGATACCCTCGATACCTAAATGAGGCAAGGCCGCCAGCGCCCATAAGACCTCCGCCTGATAGCGCCGCGACAGCCGTGCAATCGCAGACTCCACCGCAAAGTATTCGCTGCAGACGCCGCGTAGGGCGCTGCCCGAGATGCTCTCCGCCGAGCCCCCATCCGGTACCAGTTCGGCACCATCAAGAGCAGCGTCGAGCAGCAGTTTTTGCAGCTCCTCGTCATCTTTGACGTAGGTTTCTTTCTTCCCTGAAGTTAATTTGTAGAGCGGCGGTTGGGCGATGTAGACATGGCCGCGTTCAATCAGCTCGGGCATTTGTCGGTAGAAAAATGTCATCCCTCGCCTGCTTGGCGGAGCCGCCCGCCGAGTCACCCTCCACCAGATAAATCTCGCACTGCGCCGGGTCTTTTTCCTGGCAATCTGCGAGTTTTCCGGGCAGATTTCCCACTTCGAGGGCGCTCTTCCGGCGAGTCATTTCGCGCGCTTTTCGCGCCGCATCACGTGCCCGGGCGGACTCCAGAATCTTATCCAGGATAGCTCTCGCCTCCCCGGGACGCTCGAGCAAAAAGGTGCCGAGGTGATCATTTATCAGAGACTCCACAGGTCCACGAACATTTGAGGACACCAGCTTGTCCTTGGTCTGTGACGAGAACTTTGGATCAGGCACCTTGACTGATAGCACAGCTGTGAGTCCTTCGCGACAATCCTCGCCGCGCAGCGCAATCTTGTTCTTCTTCGCCAGACCCGATTCATCCAGATAGCGGCCCATAGTTCGCGTGATGGCTGAGCGCAAACCCTCCAGATGGGTGCCGCCGTCTCTCTGTGGAATATTGTTGGTGTAGCAAAAAACCGACTCCTGGTAGGAGTCATTCCATTGGAACGCCGCCTCGACAATGACGCCGTCGCGCTCGTCCCGAAGGTAAAAAATAGTCGGATGAAGCGCTGTTTTTTGCCTGTTTAGATGGCCGACAAACGCTTCGATGCCGCCCTTGTATTCAAAAATATCCTCGCTATCAACGCGTTCATCTACAAGGCGGTTGCGCACCCCCGAGTTGAGAAAAGACAACTCGCGCAGGCGTTTGGCCAGGATGTCCCGATGCATGATCGGGTTGTTGAAAATCTCCGGATCGGGGCGAAAGTAAACCTCGGTGCCAGTCCGGGTAGTGTCCCCGATTACCTCGAGATCGGTCTTCGCCAAACCCTTTTCGTACTCCTGGCGGAAGATTTTGCCGTCTCGATGAATCGTCAGACGTAAATAAGAGGACAGCGCGTTCACCACCGACACGCCCACGCCGTGCAGGCCCCCAGACACCTTGTAGGAGTTTTGGTCAAATTTTCCGCCCGCATGCAACTGGGTCATGATCACCTCGGCCGCGGATTTACCTTCCTCTGGAATAAGGCCTGTGGGAATACCCCTCCCATCATCAGAGACCGTAATGGTTTCATCGGCGTGTATGGTGACGGTCACCTCGGAGCAGAACCCGGCAAGCGCCTCGTCGATAGAGTTATCGACCGCCTCAAACACCATATGGTGAAGACCCGTACCGTCATCGGTATCCCCGATATACATACCGGGCCGCTTTCGCACCGCCTCAAGGCCTTTTAAGACCTTAATACTGCTTTCGTCGTAAACCGGGGAATTCGCCATAAATTGCTCCAAAAAGACCGGCAAATTATACCATTTACCGGCTTTTTAAAGCCAAAAAAAGGGGGTAAAGAAGTGTTTCACGTGAAACACCGCGACCGGTTTGTTTCACGTGAAACAGAGGGGTTCTATAGACGCATCGGCATGATCAGATACAGGGTATCGTCCTGATCGGGTTCATGAAGCATGCAACCCGTATTGGCGTCCTGAAGCTCGGCTTCGACCTGTTTGCCACTCAAGGCCTTAAGCGCATCCATTAGATAGGTGACGTTGAAGCCGATCTCTACATCGGGGCCTGAGTACTCCACAGGAATCTCGTCGGTGGCCTCTTCGTGCTCGGGATTATGCGCGCTCACCTTGAGGCTGCCCGCACTAACCTCCAGCCGTATACCCCGGTACTTTTCGTTGGTCAGCACGGCGGTGCGGGCCAGCACTTCGTGAAGTTGCTGCCTGTCCGCGAGAAGTTTCTGGTTTAGAACCTGCGCCATCACCGCTTTGTAGTCTGGGAACTTCCCATCGATCAGCTTGCTGATGAGCGTCGCGCCGGGTCGGTCTATGCGCACGTGATTGTTGTTAAGTTCCACCTTCACGTCGTCAGCGCCCTCGCTTAAGAAGCGCCCTAATTCAGCGACCGCCTTCCGGGGAATAATGACCTGCCTATGGGCGCCGACCGGGGTGGGTAGGCTGGCTTGGCTTCTGGCCAGGCGGTGTCCGTCTGTCGCAACGGTGGTAATGGTCGAACCGTCCAACTCCATCAGTACGCCGTTTAAAAAATAACGAACATCCTGCTGGGCCATTGAAAACGAGGTTCGATCAAAAAGCCCTTTCAGCTCGATTCGGGACAACTTAAAGCGCTCCTCCCATGATCCAGTCTCCAGTCTAGGAAAGTCTTTTGCGGGAAGCGCCTGTAGCGTAAAGCGGCTTTTCCCTGATTTTAATTTGGCTTTATCGGAATCGGCCTCAAAGGAAACGGTGGCGGTTTCGGGAAGCGCCCGGCAGATGTCGAGTAGTTTGCGGGCGGTGACGGTGCACTCTCCGTCTTCTCCAGAAAGCGCCTCGGCCTCGATACTGATCTCAACCTCTAGATCGGTCCCGACCAGGGTTAGCCGCTTGCCTTCGAGCCGCATGTATACGTTGGCCAGGATGGGTAAGGTTTGGCGGCGCTCCACGACGCTGGTAACGACTGTGAGTGGTGCCAACAAAATTTCGCGTTCAATCTGAAATTTCATAATTGTTTATTCTTAAAACGTAAAAGATTGATAGTGTTTATAAGGCCTGTGAATAATCGGAAAACAGTATTTAACTTATTTAAATCAATATCTTATTGCTATAGTGTGACTGAGCAACCTGTGGATGAAAGCGGTATGAAACGGGAATAAACACATCAAAAACCAATAGTCTCTTTTCTCTCCAATGTTGTCCACAAGTTATTCCACACAATCTCATGCACCTAAAATGCGCTGAAGGTTTTGATAATCCTCCCGAACCCTGGCATCCGACCCCATAAGCTCTTTTACCTTACGCTGCGCGTGTAAAACAGTCGTGTGATCGCGGCCTCCAAACGCATCACCAATCTCTGGCAGACTCATCGTGGTCAACTCTTTCGATAACGCCATAGCGATCTGACGGGGTCTGGTGATCTGTCGGTTGCGGCGCTTCGAGTGCAGGTCCGACACTCTCATTTTGAAATACTCGGCAACCGTTTTTTGGATATTCTGGACCGTGACCCGCCGCTCCTGAAAAACCAACAAGTCACGCAACGCCTCTCGCGTGAGGTCAATATCAATCGGTCGACCAGTGAACCCGCTGCTGGCCACCAGGCGATGTAATGCACCCTCTAACTCGCGAACATTGGATCGGATCTGACGCGCGATAAAAAAAGCAACCTCGTCTGATAAGCGCACCCCTTTGCTAGACGCTTTGTGTTGAAGAATCGCAACGCGCGTTTCCAATTCTGGAGGATCAATCGGCACGGTAAGGCCGCTACCAAAACGAGAGATCAACCTTTCCTGAACGCCTGTAATCTCTTTTGGAAACCGGTCGCTTGTGATGATGACCTGGCGGTGACCCTCAAGTAAGGTATTGAAAGTATGGAAGAATTCTTCTTGTGAGTGTTCTTTGCCTGAAAAGAATTGGATATCATCAATCAGTAGGGCGTCGAGTGATCGGTAGTATCTTTTGAACTCGGTGATGGCGTTATGTTGAAGCGCTTTAACCATATCAGCGACAAAACGCTCGGAGTGCACATACACCACTTTCGCTGATGGATTGTTTTGCAACACCATATTTCCGGCGGCTTGCATCAGATGTGTTTTGCCTAGACCCACCCCACCGTAAAGAAAAAGCGGGTTGTACGCCTTACCTGGATTTTCGCCAACCTGCCTGGCGGCCGCCCGAGCCAGTTGATTCGACTTTCCTCCAATATGCGCGTCGAAAGTAAACGCCGGGTTAAGCCGCCCCTCGAAGCGAAGCTTTCCTGCACCGGTTGTTGATGCCTTACTCGCCCGGGAGGGGTTCGGCACGCCTATCTCATCACCACCAATCTCAACAGAGACGTCGACAGGTTCAACGCTGAAGCTACTCACGAGGCGCGACACATCACCCAACATCTCTTTGGTCACAAAATCTTTTACGAAACGGTTAGGGGCCAGCAGTTTCAGGGTGCCGTTCGCTTCAACCGCGTGGAGGGGCCTTATCCAGGTATTGAACTGTTGGGGGGATAGATCGTCTTCAAGCCGACCGAGGCAGAGTGTCCAAAGTGAAGACAACGGCGTTACTCCTTAGTGAATGGATGTATCGATGTGTAGCTGTTGCAAAAAAGCTGTGGGTCGGTTTCATCGCAAACCGAGCAGTCTCAACAACGCGATTTTAAACACCCTCTCTTAATTTATCCACAGGAAATTAATAATAAAAACTTATCCACAATTAGAATGAAAGTAAGTTATTTAGCCTAAATATTGACAATAAAAAGGTTTCTAGGTAAATTCCCGCGCCCTCTCAAGAGATGTCTGGCTAATTCAAAAATGAAAAGAACTTTTCAGCCCAGCGTGGTCAAGCGAAAGCGCCGCCATGGCTTCAGGGCGCGCATGAAAACCCGCGGCGGCAGAGCCGTGTTAAGCGCGCGTCGAGCGAAAGGCCGAGCCGTCCTCAGCGCCTAAATCTGGTGGAATAGGCCGTGTCCAACCACGGTCTCCCGGCGAGCGGTCGCCTGTTAGGGTCGGTCGATTTCAATGGCGTTTTATCGAAGCGACAAAGGAATTCGGATCCGCTGTTTATCGTCTACGCCGCATCGAACGGTCTAGATCGGGGACGTCTCGGCGTGACCGTGTCGCGCAAAGTGTCCTTGCGGGCCGTCAGACGCAATCGCGTAAAACGACTGATCAGGGAGTCATTTCGCCATCATCCGGATATAGCCCGGGGCTGCGATTTTGTTGTGATAGCCAAGCAGGCGACGACAAGCGCGTCCAACGAGGACATAATCGCGAGTCTGGAAAATCACTGGTCGGAAGCGAAGGCGCGATGCGGCAACTCCTAGTGCAATTGGTCAAAGGCTATCAGTATCTGATCAGCCCGTTTGTCGGCCCTGTCTGTCGTTTTTATCCATCCTGTTCGGCCTACGCACTTGAGGCGATTGAGTCTCATGGTGCGGCAAAAGGCGCCTGGCTGGCTATTAAACGACTCGGAAGATGTCACCCGTGGGGTAATAGTGGTTACGACCCGGTTCCGTTAAACCCCTCAAAAAAATCAGATTACTGCGAGCACTGCTAAATGGATTTTCATCGACTGGTACTTTTCGGTGCACTGGGTATGGTGCTACTGCTGCTATGGCAAGCCTGG
>RGTL01000381.1 GCA_010025385.1 Gammaproteobacteria bacterium
TCGCCATGATCGCCTCCATTATCTTGTGCGCATCAATCATTATTGGTGTGCTCGGCATAACCGGACTCGGGGTTAAGGTGACATCCCTGATCATGTCTGGCAGTTCTGGGCTCCTGTGGCCTGCGCTGCTGCTCACAGCGATTGCGTGCCTGATTTTAGGCATGGAAGTGCCAACGACCGCGGCCTATGTCATCTGCGTATCGGTGGCCGGGCCTGCCCTCATTGACCTCGGGATGGCGCCGCTTCAGGCGCATCTTTTTATTTTTTGGTTTGCGCTCATATCCACTATCACTCCACCGGTATGTGGGGCCGTGTTTATCGCTTCTGGAATGATTGGGGCGAACTGGCTCCAAGTGGCGGTAACCGCCATGTCGTTGGGGGTTGGTCTTTATGTTATTCCATTAGCGCTCGCCGCCGACCCGAGTCTCATTTCGATCGCCACGACTCCTTTCGAGACGCTTTTTGCTGTGGGTCGGGTGGGTCTCGGACTGTGGCTGGTCTCGATGGGACTGGTCGCAAGTAAACAATTTGTAAAGCGTTGTGCTTTTATCGGGGCCGGAGTCGGCATGGCATTGATGCCTTTTGGTTTACCTTGAACACAGTGTTGACTTTGCTACACTTTGGGGTCTGAAACTAACTTAAGCGGCTGCTCAACGGCAGTCAGCGAATTGAAGACATGGCAAAAAAGAAAGGTCCACCCAAGGAGCCCAGCCGTCGGCATGGGATACATCGCTTTGAAGAGGTATTGAGTGCGGCAGAAGCGCTTATAACCGAAGGGACTCCGCTTGATGAGCTCACACTCCAGGGCGTAGCAAAGAAAGCGGGCGTGCCGCGAGTCTCCCTTTATTATTTTTTCCCCTCAGTTGATGCGTTGGTTGAAGCCCTCTACCAACGGGTGCTTACGCGCCTGATGAATGAGCTGGCGACGGCGGAGGCTGCTCGAGGGTCTTTGCGGGTTGAAGCGATCAGCGAAGCTGACCCAGGGCTGCGAGATCGCCGCGGAACTCGCCACTACTATTTTCAGAAAGTCTTTCATCGAAAAAGGCGCGATTACACCGGTGTATCAATCAGAAGCGCAGAGCGCGGTAATCGCTTACCTGACGACCGTGATCGAAAAGTAAGTCGGTCGGTTGTAGATTCTCAGTCGATTCAGTCGATCCTTTTAAGGCGGCGAACGGTGGTTGTGTGCTATCTTTTGACTACACAACCTTTGTCGAGTTAAATCCGACCTATGGCAGAGCCAAAGAAAGCTACCCGAGAGCCTTCCCGCGAGAAAGGGCGGGCCCGCCGAGAGCTTCTGTTGGTCACAGCTAAGGACATAATCTTGGAGGATCGCTCCCTTGACGGCCTGACTTTGCAGACAATCGCCAAGCGAGCCGGCGTACCGAGAGTCTCCTTATATTACTTCTTTCCCTCCGTGGAAGCCCTGATGGAAACCCTGTACTCCGAGGCGTTGCTGCAGATGACCAACGAGCTTGCCCAGACGCCTTTCGATAGCG
>RGTL01000382.1 GCA_010025385.1 Gammaproteobacteria bacterium
GTTGGCATTTTTCTTGATCGGATACCTCATGGCGAGGTCAGACGTTTTGCAATCTGGGCGATATCCCGCGCACTTGAAAGGTCGTCTGCTGATCGGTTGCTGGTTGCTGGGTCTTTTGCTTATGGCCTTTGAACAGGCTGTGCTGCGCCCATTGGGCTATTCCGCGTTTAGCGAATCGCTGTCAACAAGGGAGGTCACGCTACTTGGCGATATCATTTATCTCCTCGCAACATTACTGTTGACCGCGGCGTGGTTCCTCACGGCGCACTATTGCGCCGAGCATGGGCGCTTTCGAAACGTGATTACCACGCTGGCTCGGGCCGGGCGAATGAGCTTAACGCTCTATCTTTCTCAGACGCTGATATTCACTACGATTTTTTATGGCTACGGTTTTGATCAGGCCTATCGGCTTGGGCCTGGTCAGGTTTTCCTGCTGGCTGTAAGCATCTACGCCGTCCAGTTAGTGTTCGCTTCTCTGTGGTTCCGCTGGTTTTGCACTGGACCTTTGGAGTGGATATGGCGAATGGGGACGCATGGACAGCGGGAGGCGATTCAAAGACAGTGACGGGTTCCTCCATTCACACGTTGCGGTGTTTGGGAGTCCATTACCTTCAGATGTCTAGCGGTTGTGAGGGGTTACCCGAATGGACTCCACTCTTTAGCTGCATCCCCTTTAGGACCAGCGCTTGAGAGCGAATCGTCACACTCCGCTCGATATCTGCCCCGCCCATGAGCATTGCGCCCTGATTAATACAGGTCTCGTTGCCAATCCGCGAGCGCCTTACCGTAAGCACCCTGCCCTCAAAACTATGAAGCTGTAATTGGCCGTTGATAACGCAGTTGTCCCCGATATCCACCGCATGCCAGTCAAAGGCCTGGATAGGATGGGCAAAAATGGTTCGCTTTCCGATTCGGCAGCCAAACGCACGAAGCAGCGGATTAGCCAGAGCGGTGCCCTCCGCGCTTGCCAAAAAAATGCCCGACCACTGAAAAAAGCAATCCTGGGCCAGAAAATAGGTGAAGTGCCTCATCGACCAAAACGGTGTCGCGTGATCAGCGCCCCACCTCGCACCAACCAACACCCACTTGACCAATAGGGCCACGAGCGGCAGCGCCACAGCAAATATCAGGGCCGCAAGGCCCGTTGACAGCAAGGCCCCAAGACCTAAGGTCTCGGTCCACACCAAAAAAACGATTCCTAAAAATATACCGATTCCAGGGATTGCTCCTGTTGAGCCGATATCACTAAATAGCACTCTCATCAGGAACACCGGGAATGACGGCGCGCTGTCTTTTGCGCTTGATATCAACCCGCCGGCGCCAAACTCCAGCGGTGGATTTCCCGAAAGGACACGCGCTGAATCCGGACGCACGCGAGACTGCTGTCGCGCCCAGTACGGCCCTAGCGACGTCGAAACGCCCAACAGTAGATTTCCGGGCAGCGCTCCATTCTCCGAAACCGAGTTATTGCTCGCGAAGTAGTTCTCGGGAACCTGGAG
>RGTL01000383.1 GCA_010025385.1 Gammaproteobacteria bacterium
AGTTGAACTTCTTGTGGTCATCGCGATCATCGGTATCTTGATCGCCATGTTGTTACCAGCCGTGCAGGCAGCTAGGGAGGCAGCCCGGCGGGTCCAGTGCCAAAACAATCTCAAACAATTGGCACTCGGAGTTCATAATTTTCTCTCAGCAAACCAACACTTCCCTGCCGGAATGTTAAGTGTCCAAGATCAGTGCGCAAAAGGCACGAGCGGTGGTGGTTTGCAATCTCCTGATTTTGAGAAGAACCGGGCTCCTTGGGCGGTCCTTATCCTTCCCTACATAGAACAGCAGGCCCTGTACGATATGTTCGACATCGATAAGCCATTCGTGGGGTTCTTTTACCGAAAGGCGCCACAACCTCCATATGCGGGTACTCAGTACTCAAACTTTGAATTTCAGCTTCAACCCAATCCACTATTTCATTGCCCGTCCAACCCCGAATCACCTCCAGAAAGCCCTCGAACGGATTATTGTGCCGTCATGGGCGGGGGTACCGATGCCGACTCGCAATGTCATGGCTCAGGTTCCATTACCGGCAAGCGCAACTTTTTTAACAACGGCATATTCTTCGTCAATTCGAATCTCAAGGCAGGAACAGTCACGGATGGTCTCAGCAAGACATTCATGCTCGCCGAAAACACGTTCCTGCGTTGGGTTTCTGGCGACTACACGGAGGTGGGAGTGGGAGGATGGCTCTGGTCGTCCACCGCCCGAGCCGCCGGGGCCGCCTCCACAAGCGGCACCATGTGCTACGCAGTTGGGCCGATCAACGAATGGGATCCTACCGCTGATGCCAACGGGCATGCGCAGCAGCAGCGTACTTTTGCCAGTGAGCATCCTGGCGGAGCGCTTGCCGCCATGGGAGATGCGTCGGTGCACTTCGTGAACGAAGATATTAATATCCATATATTTCGGCTGATGGGTTCTCGAAACGACGGTAGTCCAATGAATATAGAGTTTTGATACTTGAACTCCGAGCAGATATCTATGTGCACCATCTTTTAGTACACTTTCGCGCTCCTCAACGGCGGAGGCTAGATTAACAATGGCCGATCGAACATGGAATGATACGAACCCTGCTGCTTCCAGACTGCTCATGGTTATCGCATCCAGTGCACTAGCACTAATATTGATATTGACATTCGGGGCTTTTTCTGGTTGTGGTGGGCCTCAGGAATTGCCCGTGCGTGGAACAGTCACATACAAAGGGCAACCGGTTCCTGTCGGTTCAGTAAGGTTTGAGCCAGCGGATGCGGCAGAACAGATTGTGCCGGCAGGTTTTGCGGTGATCAAAGATGGGGTTTTTTGCACGGAAAAGGGGAAAGGATGTATGCGCGGTTCATATATCGCGCATGTGAGTGGCTATGACGGCAAGCCAACGCCCGAACAGCAGGCAATGGTGGACGAGGTAATCCAAAACGAAAGCCAACCGCTCATCGCAACCGGTATGTTGCTATTTGCCAAACATACCATTAAGGTTGAGATCAAAGGACCGCAT
>RGTL01000384.1 GCA_010025385.1 Gammaproteobacteria bacterium
ACGCAGCATGTCGCGAAGCGCAGTCAGGCTGTGTTGATGGAGCATTCGGCCGGTAGGGGAAGATGAATCAGGCCGACCGATTACTCGACGACACGGGGAACCAGATAAAGGCCGTCTTCGACCTGTGGCGCACTGGATTGGAGTCTCTCGCGCTCATTGGTCTCTGTCACCTGATCGTCCCTAAGACGAAGCGCGATATCCTGAGGGTGAGCGAGGGGTGCGACACCGTCTGTGTCGCAGTCGTCCATTTGCGCGACGAGGGTCAGAATTTCGGCAAGCCCTGCCTGATAGTTGGCGATCTCCCCATCGGCGATCTTGAGGCGCGCAAGTCGCGCGACTCGCATGACATCTTTCTCAGAAATAGACACGATAGGGGTGAAGGTAGATGGCGCAGGGTCAAATTATATCGTAGCGAAAGGGGCCTCAAATCTCTCGCTGTGATAAATTAAGGCGCTGAAAAGAGCCTTCTTCCTGCGTTGGACAACCCATGATTCTCAAGCGTTTATTCGGTCTGTTCTCTAACGATCTCGCGGTCGATCTCGGCACCGCGAACACGCTCGTTTATGTCCCGGATCGAGGTGTGATCCTAAACGAGCCCTCTGTGGTTGCCATTCGCACGGGGTCACTCGCCCCCGAAAAGACGGTCTTGGCGGTGGGACAGGAAGCAAAAATGATGCTGGGCCGCACCCCCGGCAACATTCAGGCTATTCGGCCACTGAAAGAGGGTGTAATCGCGGACTTTACGGTAGCAGAGGTCATGCTGAAGTACTTCATCAGGAAAGTTCAGCAGAACAAGTTCTTTTCGTCCCCCCGGATTGTGATTTGTGTTCCGGGCGGCTCCAATCAGGTAGAGCGTCGTGCGATCAGGGAGTCGGCCATCACCGCTGGCGCCCGCGAGGTGTTCCTTATTGAGGAGCCAATGGCGATGGCGATCGGCGCGTCGTTGCCGGTCGCTGAGCCTACGGGTTCGCTCGTGGTGGATATCGGTGGCGGCACCACTGAAGTGGCAGTGCTGTCCTTAGGTGGAATCGTCTACGCGACGTCGATAAGGGTAGCGGGCGATACATTCGATGAAGCCATCATCAATCATGTGAGGAAGCGTCACGGCTTGCTGATTGGCGAAGCGACGGCCGAGCGTGTGAAAAAAGCGATTGGCACAGCCTGGGCTGAATCCGATCACAGGGAGATGGAAATCAAGGGACGTGATCTTGCGGAGGGCATGTCGCACAGTCTCACGATAGGTAGCGATGAGGTGTATGAGGCGATCAGCGATTCATTGCGCCAGATTGTGCGGGTCATTCGCGAGACCCTTGAGAATACGCCGCCAGAACTCGCCGCGGATATCGGCGATCGCGGTATGGTGATCGGTGGCGGCGGGGCTTTGCTCCGCGACATGGATAGGCGACTGATGCAGGAAACCGGGCTTCCGGTTGTGGTGGCCGATGATCCGCTGACCTGTGTTGCTCGAGG
>RGTL01000385.1 GCA_010025385.1 Gammaproteobacteria bacterium
GACCCACCGTGGATTGCGCGCCCGGAAGGAGTCGAACCCTCAACCAACCGGGTGCTTTGTGCCCGGTCAGCAACCTTTGAATGTTGCGCTCGTGGACCGAGGCAGCAGTCGTGGATTACTGCGGATGACGTAGTCCCAGTGCCCGTTTTCTAAGTACTCGTATTCCGGCAGGCCGCCGGCCGGTCCAAGTCGCATTTGCTCTTCAACAATGACGTACTTGTTCCTGGCATTAGAGAAACGCTCCCGCTTAACTCGCAGGCAAAGGTTGTTGTCCTTGGCGCCCTCGATCGTCCTTGATTTTTTCTCTACGGGCTGGCATCCCTTCAACGTCTGTCCGAGTCTGTTGGCTTCCTTCGGGGTGAGGAGTTGTTTGCTTGCACAGATCAGGATCCTGGCCTCTCGTTGTTGAATTTTTGTTCCTTCGGGCACCGACCAGCGTCCGAACTCCACAGGACGCAGAGCTAGCCGGTTGGTTATCCTCGGTACACGGGGTTGCATCCCGACCGGGTTTTGCGGCACGAGCCACATCCCGAACCCTCCGTCGTAGGGGCTCTCGGTTTGCTCAGCCTCATATGCCAGCCGGGTTGTCTCGGCTGACGCCATCATCCACATCGTTCCTGGATAACGGGTGGTCATGTTGGGGTAGTCGAGGGGGTACAACTTGGCTAGGAGGCCGTAGTCCCCTTGACTCACGTAACCCATTTGGGCACACGTCTTGCCATCTTCAGGAGCGAGTTGAGCAGCTCCGTAAGGTCGTACATCTTCATCGTGAAGATCTCCATCGAAAGGACGTGTGTTGGTCCCATCGGGTTGCTCTAGCGTGGAACAGGCAAACTTGAGGAAACGAGTGGGCGGAAGCACGTCCAGCTGTACGTCGGGAAGATCCAGACCGCTCTGAACCGTAACGTGGGGCAAGCGCGCGTCGAGGTTTGCGGGGTAGCGGTAGATGGCCGAAGGGCTTCCATCAGGCACCACTAGGGCACCTGTCCCGAGGGGGTCTCCAAGATCCTGGTCGCTGAATACGTAGTCGTCTAGTCCGGTGTACTGATCAATGAAATCGTGATTTGGAGTGCTCCACGGCCGCGACCACGCTTGGTGGCCTTGATCCACGATGTCAAATCTGACCTCGTATTCCATTTGCGCTCCGCCGGGGTGCTCTGCGAGCGCAGGCAGTGTGATGCTAGCCACCGTAGCCAGCGCAACTGAAGTTCCTAGAATTAGATGCCGGCCAGTAAACATCGCGCCTCCTTCAACGACAACTCTAAAGACCCTGGCACAGATGACACTTCGTGTCCCAGATTCTCGGAAATAGTTGAGAGAAGTTCCTGGTAACTCGAGAAATGCTGCAGGCCCTCTGCTTATGCTGTCGTGGATTGCGCGCCCGAGAGGACTCGAACCCCTAACCAACCGGGTAGAAACCGGTTGCTCTATCCATTGAGCTACGGGCGCCTGTGATGTCAGTGGTGCCCT
>RGTL01000386.1 GCA_010025385.1 Gammaproteobacteria bacterium
TCAGACCCCAGGATCGGATACCACTTCATCTATCCAGGGTGTGGTTATGGGGGTTCGTGTTTCCCAAAGGATGTAAAGGCACTGGGGCACACGGCGTCAGAGCATGGATATCGGCCCAGGTTGCTTGAGGCCGTCGAAGCCGTCAACGAAGCGCAAAAGGCTTTGATCGTTCAAAAAGTGTGTCAGCATTTTGGCGAGGACCTGGCCGGACTCGCTTTTGGTATTTGGGGTTTGGCGTTCAAGCCCAACACGGACGATATGCGGGAAGCCCCAAGTCTTACGGTAATTTCAGAGTTGATCAACCGCGGAGCCCGTGTGGTGGCGTATGATCCTGTCGCCGGCGACGAAGCCGTGCGGCATCTAGGCGAAATGGAGCGCTTTAACCTGGCGCCCGATATGCACAGTGCGGCAGCGGGTTCAGACGCGCTCATCCTGCTGACCGAGTGGAAGGAATTTCGGGCGCCGGATATGGGCAGATTAAAGAGTGAACTTCGATCGCCTGTTATCTTCGATGGTCGAAATGTGTTCGACCTTTCCTCAGTCCGGCGCTTAGGTTTCCAGTATTACGGGATCGGCCGCCAGGCCACAAACTAGTGCAGGACCTCCCCACGACAGGCAAACCGCAATGAATGGGCTCAGCGAAAACGTACTGTCCGGCGCTCGTGGGCTTCGGTGCCTTGTCGTGGGGGATGCCATGCTCGATCGCTATTGGGTAGGCGATGTGGATCGAATATCCCCTGAGGCACCTGTGCCGGTGATTAGTGTCAAGAGCAGCAAGGAGTGCGCAGGTGGGGCAGGCAATGTCGCGGCAAATATCGCGTCCCTCGGAAGCGCCTGCGAGCTGATCTCCTTCATCGGAGACGATGACGCGGGCAAACGCCTGAGCGCTATTCTTTCTAAGGCGGGCGTGGGCGCTCACTTGCATATTGATGGCGACGGTCGGACTACTGAGAAGCTGCGGGTAGTGTCCCGAAACCAACAGCTACTTCGAATTGATTTCGAGTCGAGACCGGGACCCGACCTGATTCGACAAAGCGTTTCCGATTTTGAATCGCTTAGCATCGAGACGGATGTAATCGTTATCTCGGACTACGGAAAAGGCGGTCTTGGCCATATATCCGAGATGGTAAAAATCGCCCAGCGGTTGAACACGCCAGTAATCGTCGATCCCAAAGGGCAGGATTTCAGCCGATACGGTGGAGCGACAGTGGTCACTCCGAACGCTCAGGAATTTGAGACCGTCACGGGAGTCTCTACTCATGATGATCGTTTTAAGTCGGCGGCTTTGAGTTTAGTACAGGATGTTGGTGTTACGGCGCTGCTAGTTACTCAGGGGGCAGAAGGCATGTCGTTATTTCTGAACGACGGCACCATGCTCCATCAGGCGGCTGCTGCTGTCGAGGTTTTTGATGTCAGCGGTGCGGGCGATACGGTGGTTGCGTTGCTTGCGGTAGGTTTAGGGCTCGATCT
>RGTL01000387.1 GCA_010025385.1 Gammaproteobacteria bacterium
CGCTACTGATACTGGCTGACGGCGCCTGCGACATTCGCCAGGTGCGCGGTATTCGATACGACGGGTCCCAGGCATCGGCCCTGCAAATATTCGATTCAAAATGGAATCTGGCAGAGCCGGAAACTCCTATGAACCCGCCTGTGCCCGACGGCGTGGATCCGGGAGGCGTGACGGTCGCGATTGTCGATTCGGGCGTGAATTATCTGTTGCCGGTAATCGGCGACAGGCTTGCTCGTGATAGTGGTGGGCAAGTCCTCGGTTTTGATTTTTGGGATATGGATGAACGCCCTTTTGACTCGCACCCCAGTCGATCAATATTTTTTCCACAGCGTCACGGGACGCGGGTCGCCGGCATCATTGCTCGCGAGGCACCGCAAGCCCGACTGATCCCCTACCGATATCCACGCCCCGACATGGAGCGCATGAGCACGCTCATAGTGAAAGCGGCGGCGTCAGGCGCGCGAATCATCAACATGTCGCTCGGCAGTTCGGATGAACTGGAGTGGGCTGCGTTTGAAGAAGCGGCGCTCAAGCATCCCGAACTTCTCTTTGTGGTTTCAGCGGGCAACGATGGACGCGACATTGATCAGGATCCTGTGTTCCCGGCTGCACTGCCGCTCGATAACATGATTGTGGTCACGTCGGTAGCCGATGATGGATTCCCCGCCCAGGGATCAAACTGGGGACGGGAGAGCGTGGACCTTCTGGTTCCCGGCGAAAATATCGCTACTGTCGATTTCTCCGGACGTCCGGCTGATGTCTCTGGATCGAGTTACGCGGTGGCTCGAGTTACCGCACTGGCCGCGCGCCTGCTCGCCGAGCAACCCACCTTAAGCGCCTCGGCATTGCGTGATCAGATATTTGCTCTGGCTGACGCTGAGCCGGGGAATTTTGTCAGGATAGGCTGGATACGTGAGCCTTCCGATCTTGCGCGAGTCGCAGACGCGCAATCAATTGAGATTGCGGCTGAGTCATTCAGCAGTGGCCCGGTCGATCAGGAACTTCGTTTTCGCCTGACGCTGGTGATGATTGAGGAGACGGGCTGGACCACTGCCCGGGTCGAGGCGCTTTTGAGTGAGGCGGCCAAGATCATCGGGCAGTGCGGGATTGGTATTCGATGCCGTTACATTCGGCACATCGAACAGCCGATCTCGGCCCGCCCTACGATTTTCGGTTTGGATTACCGAAATGAGTCGAGACCCGCACATTGCGCTGGCTCATGAACTGGTGCACGTGCTGTTGGACGACGGGACGCATGTTTACACCTCGGGTAATCTAATGCGAAGCGATACCTCATCGGAGAACGTAAATCTTACAGAGGGGCAGTGCGCGCTCATGCGCCAGCGCGGGCGGGATAACCGGCTACTGGACTGAAGCCGGATAGCTCCTGCTTCAGGTCCTGCCCCGGGCAAAGACCGCGAGGGGAACGCTCAAGGCGAT
>RGTL01000388.1 GCA_010025385.1 Gammaproteobacteria bacterium
AGAGCTGGCTCCAACTCTTGGATACGAGCCACAGCGTCACCGTAGCTGAAGTGGGGGATGATTCCGAATCCCTGCGCGTTAGACATCCAGATCACTGGGATCAGGTACGCGATGATCAGTACGATGTACTGCGCGACCTGCGTCCACGTGACCGCACGCATACCACCAAGCATCGAGCACAAAAGGATACCCAGGAGACCAAACCATACACCGACCTCAAAAGGAATCTGCAGCGCCCGTGCCGCGATCGTACCCGACGCGTTGATCTGCGCAGTCACATACGTGAAAGACGCGATAACCAAGACAAGAACGGCGCACAAGCGAGCAGCATTACCGCCGTAGCGGGTACCGATAAAGTCGGGGACCGTGTAGCAACCAAACTTACGGAGGTAGGGTGCCATCAGCGAGTTCACCAGCACATAACCACCGGTCCATCCCACGATAAACGCGAGGTAGCTGTAACCACCGAAGTAGATACCACCCGCCAGTGCCACGAATGACGCTCCCGACATCCAGTCGGCCGCTGTCGCCATGCCGTTGTAGACTGTGGGGACCTCTCTACCGGCGACGTAGTACGCCGACACCTCCATGGTTCTGGAGAGCCAACCGATAGCCGCATAGATCACTATGGTAAATGCCACGAACAAGATACCGATGGTCGCGGCACTCATCCCCATTTGTTCAAAAATAGCCATCAAGATGATGAAACCGATGAATCCACCAGTGTACAACCCATAGATTCGGCCAAGATTGTCAGTAAACTTACCTTCCATGTCCTGATCCTCCTCTACACGCCAGCGTCATCGTCAATTTTGTCTTGCTGATAGTTCTGATAGAAAATCAGCGCCACGAAAATGATCAATGAACCTTGAACCGGGAAGTAATATCCCAGCGGGAATCCAAGGAAAGAAATACCCATCAGGGCTTTAGCGTTCCAAGGGACGATGATTGAAAAGATGAACCAAACGGCCAGGACCTTGAACGTGAGATTTCGCGTTCTGGCCCAGTGCCGCTGCTTAGTTTCGCCATCCATACGTTGGCCTCCTTTTAATAGCACTAGTGTCAGTTATTCTTATTAGCTAGGCAGGGGTAGATGGACCAATGACCCACGTACCACACTCGCCAAGAATAAGTAAAAATCTCACGCGGACCGACTAGACCTTGGCCTCATAGCCTTTAGTCCAATTTGTGATCCATATTTGACGTGTAATCTGAACAAAATGTTACAGGTAACCTAGTGTTGATTAGTTCACTTCTTAATAGAATTCGGGGCTTATGGGCGATGCTGAGACAGTACCCCGTGTTTAGGCGACGAAGCTACCCGATCGAGTCCGTCGATGGAGTACGTGATTTTGCCGTTACCCGGTCAGCGTTCATCGCGCAAAAAACTATGTTCGGTTACGTGAAGACCAGGATGGGTACCAGCTACCCCGAGATGTT
>RGTL01000389.1 GCA_010025385.1 Gammaproteobacteria bacterium
ATCAGTCGGCAGGCGCCTGTCTGGCCTCCAACCTGATGCCGTTCACATCGCAACCGAAGGGCCTCTGGGCCTTGCGGCGAGGCGGTGGTGCAGAGCTCATCGATTCCCATTCACCACCAGTTACCACACCCGTTTCCCGGAGTACGTCCGGTTGCGCGCCCCAATTCCAATCAGTTGGTCGTACGCCTTTTTACGATGGTTCCACGGACCGGCTCACCGGATGCTAGTCGCAACACAGTCTATGGAGAATGAGTTGCTAGCCCGCGGGTTTAAAAACATCGGTCGCTGGTCTCGGGGAGTTGACCTCGAATTATTCACGCACGACAGTCAACACCAAAGATCAAAGCCGCCGATCCTGCTTTACGTAGGACGAGTGGCGCCTGAAAAAAATGTGGGCGCCTTCCTAGAACTTGGGTGCGTTGGCACTAAACGTGTTGTTGGGGGGGGTCCCGAACTAGAGGCGCTCATCCAGAAATATCCTGAGGTTGAGTTTTTGGGGTATAAACACGGGCCAGAGCTTGCTCTAGAGATACGACAAGCCGATTGCTTTGTGTTCCCTTCCCGCACAGATACCTTCGGTCTGGTAATTCTTGAGGCACTTGCGTCCGGAGTCCCGGTCGCGGCCTATCCCGCGCCGGGGCCGCTCGATCTCATAGAAAATGGCCACAACGGGTGGGTCTCAGAGGATTTAAATCACGCGATCAATGAGGCACTCAAAGTAGATCGAGACGCATGCCGCAAGTTTGCGGAGCGGTTTTCGTGGGAGAACTGCACCGCTCAATTTATCTCTCAGCTGAGGCCTGTCGAGGCTAACTGACTAGAAAAGACCACGTAACAAAAAATTCATCAAGCTGACCCAAAACTGTCATTTGAGCTGAGTACTGTAGTTTCAAGATAGTAGTGGATCGTTTCATGCACTGTTCCGGTACGAGTAAGTTTTTTTACTACCTTGACCGCGCTGAAAAACCATTGTGCGCCACCGCCAACGCGTTAGCAGATGTGCCGTCAGTCCGCAGGCTATTCGTGTTTTGTTCCAAACTAGGAGATGGGGCCGCCTGGGTTCTGTTATTTATTACAATCGGACTGTTCAGGCCTGATGCTGGCAATTTACCGGTCGTACTAATCGGCGCTAGCCTCGTTAATCTCGGGCTTTATAAGCTAGTAAAAGAGCAGACGGTAAGAAACAGACCCTGCACGACGTGGGAGGCTATTACTCCCAAAGAGCCACCTCTAGATCGTTATAGTTTTCCCAGCGGTCACACGCTCCATGCGGTAACTGTCACTTTACTTATCTTGCCAGTGCTCCCGCTTCTTGGGTTGGCCCTGGTCCCGGTGACAGTCATGATTATGCTGTCCAGAGTTATCCTAGGACTTCATTATCCAACCGATGTTGTCGTCGCCGCATTGTTGGGCTCCTTTGTGGCTTTTTATGCGGGTAGC
>RGTL01000390.1 GCA_010025385.1 Gammaproteobacteria bacterium
GCTGGTCTCGCCGTCGACCACCCGATACGCCCCAAAGGCCAGCGTGCCGGCGGCGCCCAGCGTGATACCGATATCGGTAATGCCGCGGGCAAGAGAATTGGTGGCCAACACCCACATCGTTGACTCAAACAACGCATGGGCCTTGCGCCTCAAGCTTTGGGCGCGGGTATCGCTCTGGCCAAAGGCTTTCAACGTGGCAAGGCCCTGCACCGAGTCCAAAAATTCAGCAGCAAATGCTTTGTAATCTCGGCCGCGCTCGAGGCTGCGCTTACCGTCCCAGCGGTGAAATACCTGCGGGGCGACGAGGGTAAAAAGCGCCGCCGCCAACATGACGAGCGCGATCGGAACATCTAAAAAAGCCACCACAGCAAAAATCATAAAAGGCGTCAGGATCGCCACCATCAATTGCGGCAGATACTGCCCGAAGTAAATCTCAAGCTGCTCGACGCCCTCGATCATCGCCACAATGGCATCGCCCGTACGCTCAAGGCCGAAGTAGGCGGGCCCGAGTCGGGTGACCTGATCAAAAATCACCGTGCGCAGGTGAAGCTGCACGATCGCTGCCGTGTTGTGCGCCACCATCGTTCGCCAATACTCCAAAACGCCGCGGGCGATCATCACCAGCGCCACCCCGGCAAACGGCATTAAAAGCGCCTGCAGTGAGGTGCCGGAAAATACCTGAGCGATCAGCCAACCCAAAAGCGCGAGGCGTGCGATTCCGAGCAACACGGCGAGCACGCCAAGGGCCACCGCACCAAAAATACGAAGCCGAACGCCGCGCGTAAATCCCCAAAGCCGCCTATCGAAGTACATGTCTTTCTCTCAAATGCCTGCGCTGATTCTAAAGGAGCGGTGCAGAACCCTCGGGCCAGTATTCGGGTAGACTTTTGTGTCACACATCTCGCGCGCCAAAGCCATGTCGAACACGCCCCAATACACCGAGATCACCGTCACGCCCTATTCGCCGGCGCTTGGCGCCCTCATCAGCGGAATCGATCTCGCAAAACCCATCAGCGAGACCGCGCTTAAGGAGATGAAAGATGCGTTTGCGCGTTATTCGGTAATCTTTTTCAGAGATCAGGATCTGTCGCCGCAGCAGCATATTGATCTGGCCAAACGCTGGGGCGACATCAATGTGAACCGTTTCTTCAAGCCGCTGGATGGCTACCCGCAGATTGCGCAGGTGATCAAAGAGGCCGATCAGAAAGAGAACATCGGCGGCACCTGGCACACGGATCACTCCTACGATCAGATTCCGGCAATGGGCTCACTGCTTTATGCCCGTGAAGTACCTCCCTCCGGCGGCGATACCCTGTTCTCCAGTATGTATCTCGCTTTTGAAGCGCTCTCCGACGGACTGAAAGAAATGCTGCTGGGACTTAAGGCCTGGCATTCAAGCCGCCATGCTTTCGGCTACAGCGTGGCAGACAGCGAACATTA
>RGTL01000040.1 GCA_010025385.1 Gammaproteobacteria bacterium
TAGCTCTGCGCATCCTCTGCCGCGAGCGCCCGCTCGATGATCTCGCCGACGTCTCGGGAGAGCGTCTGCGTGGCGCTGATGCGCTCGAGCGTTTGCTTCATGAGTGCGCGACGTCCCGGCTCAAAGCGTCGCCAGAGATTGAAAGCCGACGCAAGGCGAGCTGCGACCTGCGGGTTCTTGGCGTCGGTTTTTAAAAGCTGATCCGCCACAAAGGTGTACCCCTTGCCGCTTGGGCAATGAAACCGCAGCGGATTGGCGTGGGCGAAAGCGCTGATCAGCGAATACACTTTGTTCGGGTTATCGTCGTGATAGCACGGGTGGCCCGTAAGCTCCCGCACGCGGTCAAGCGTATCCTCAGCACGGGAGGTGGCCTGAACGCGCAGCCATTTATCCATGACCAGCGGATAATCGCGCCATCGGTTCTCAAAGAAGGCAAGCGCCTCATCTCGCGCAGCGCCAGGCTGATGCGCCAGTACGGCCAATGCGGCAATCGCATCGGTCATGTTGTCCGCTTCGGTAAGCTGCTTTAATGCGAGCGCGGCGACGGCGTCCTCACCCAGCAGCATCAGGTAGGCAAGGCAGGTGTTACGTAACGAGCGTGCGCCGGCAGCGTCGGCATTGAGCTTGAGACCTTGAGTCGGCGCAAGCGATTCGTAACGCCCCAAAAACAGTTCGCGATAACGCTGCGCAAGCGCGGTCATTACGGCCTGTCTTGCGTTATGAACGCGCGCTGGATCAATCTTGTCGACAAACTCGCTTAAGTAACTTTCATCCGGCAGTCGCAGGGCAAGCGCCTGAAAGGCCTGATCGTCAAAGTCGCCCTTTAAGGTCTCGCCGAAGGCGTTTGCAAAGGACTCGTTCAGCTCTGTCGTATTGCCGACACCCATCCAGCGCAGAATTTCTTTTCGGGCAAGTGTTTGGCCCGCATCCCAGCGGCTGAACGGATCGTTGTCAAAGCCTGCCAGCACGGCAAGATCCGCGTCCGGCAAGTCGGTCTCGACGATGACGGGTGCGGAGAAGCCTCTCAGGAAAGAGACAATCGGCTCGCTTTCGACGCCCTCAAAATGAAAGCCCTGCTCCGGGTTGGTAAAATCCAGAAGATGTTCATGAGCCAGTTCTGAGGCGCCGTTTAACCGGCTTTTAAGCGGCTTTCCGGTCCGGTCAAAAAGCGCCACGGCGATTGGAATCTGTAAAGGCGCTCGGCCCTGCCCCAGGCTATCGGGATTGCTCTGCGCCATATTGAGCTGGAAGCTTTGGCGCGCTGGGTCGTAGCGGCTGATGGTGCGGATACGCGGGGTGCCGGGTTGTTCATACCAGCGCCGAAACTGCGAGAGATCTTTTTGACTGGCGTGTTCGATCGCGCTCACAAAATCATCGGTGGTGACGGCCTGCCCGTCGTGCTGCTCAAAATAATGCGTGCAGCCTTTAAAAAATGCGTGCTCACCGACGAGCCGGCTCAGCATGCGCACGACCTCGGCGCCTTTGATGTAGACCGTGAGCGTATAGAAGTTGTTGATCTCAACAAAGGAATCGGGGCGCACCGCATGGGCCATGGGCCCGGCATCCTCGCGAAACTGCTGCGTGCGCACAAGGTTGGCGTCTTCAATGCGCTTAACCCCGGCCGAGCCATGATCGGCGCTGAACTGCTGCTCGCGAAAGACCGTGAAGCCTTCTTTTAGACTGAGCTGAAACCAGTCGCGCAGCGTGACCCGGTTGCCTGACCAGTTGTGCAGGTACTCGTGGCCGATGACGTCGCGGACGCCCTGATAGTCCTGATCGGTGGCGGTCTCCGGAAGCGCGAGCACGTAGCGGGTGTTGAAGACATTAAGGCCCTTGTTCTCCATCGCGCCCATGTTGAAATCCTCAACCGCGACGATGTTGTATTGCGACAGGTCGTATTCGCGCCCGTAGGTTTTTTCATCCCAGACCATGGACTCGCGAAGCGCGGCCAGCGCGTAATGGCACTGCGAGAGATCTCGTGATCGGGCGTAGACCCGAAGCTGCACAGGCTCGCCCGACTGGGTGGTAAAGCGGTCCTCGAGGAACTCAAGGCGGCCGGCAACGACTGCAAAAAGGTAGCTCGGCTTGGGGTGCGGGTCGTCCCAGACGGCGGTATGGTGCCCGCCATCCTCGTGGCTTTCGATAAGGTTGCCGTTGGCGAGCAACACGGGGTAATCCGCTTTTACGGCAGTAAGCGTGACCCGGTAGACGGAGAGCACGTCTGGGCGGTCAAGAAAATAGGTAATGCGCCGAAAGCCCTCGGGCTCGCACTGCGTGCACAGCGTGTCGGCTGACGCATACAGCCCGCTGAGCTCTGAGTTGGCGGCAGGGTTTATCTCGGTTTCGATTTCCAGCTCGCCATGAGTAAACGAACGCAAGAGCGTGAGGGATTCATCATTACGCTGCCAGTCGTTGCCGTTTAGCGTTTCGCCATTAAGCGACAGGCTGATGAGATCAAGCTTTTCGCCGTGCAGGATCAGGGGCCGGTCGTGCCCGCCGTTTTTCTGAACGGCAAGACGCGCGCGAACGCGGGTGCGGGTGCGATCGAGATCGAGATGAAGCTCGGTCCTCGTGATCGTGTAATCGGGCGGCGCGTAATCCTTGAGGTATATGCGCTGGCTGATCTCGGCGTCTTTGCTCATGCCACCACCGCAATCAGAAAAATCACGAACCCCACCACAGCAAGAATCGGAAGAATAACGGCGGGCCAGTCTTTGGGCGCTTCGCGACTTTGCTGCATCATGGTTTTAACGCCCGGAAAAAACCAAAGGATTACGACCAGCACGAGCACGCCGAGCAGGATTTTTTCCCAGGTTGCCATTTTTGTACCTTAATTGAGCCGCTTGATGAACCCGCTCGTAAACCAGATAAAGCGAGTGAGAAAGATTCCCTAATTATATATTTTTGAAATAAAAATTATTTAGGTTGCGAGTGCAGCCGGTCAATAAAAATAAATACTCCTGAAATAAAAGCCATGAAGGAGTAGGATGAAATCACGTGGTCAGGTCGTGAGCCGCAGTGCCTTTTGGGCATGCGAAGTCGGTTGGCCCGCGGTCTCTCCACACACGTGAAACTCATCAACTGCCAGTACGTGAGGGAGACCATCCTGAATGAATGAAGCGCAGCACATAGATCTCACCCATCGAATCGACAAATTGCGATCGGAGCATCGCGCCCTGGATGAAGAACTTGAGAATTTGTCCCACGACCCGCTCACCGATGACCTGCAGATGCAGCGACTCAAGAAGCGAAAACTATTCTTAAAAGACAGCATTAACCATCTGGAACACAAACTGGCCCCTGATCTTTCGGCCTGAAAATCCGCCAGAACGAAAAAGCCCCCGCAGTGCGGGGGCTTTTTTTTTGACTCGCGTCTCGAGATCAATACCGATAGTGCTCGGCTTTGTACGGACCGTCCTGTGACACGCCGATGTAGTCTGCCTGCTCTTGGGTGAGCGTGGTCAGTTTGGCGCCGATCTTCTCAAGGTGCAGTCGGGCGACCGCCTCATCAAGATGTTTGGGAAGGATGTAGACCTCGTTTTTGTACTGGTCGCGGTTTTTAAACAGCTCAATCTGCGCCAGCGTTTGGTTGGTGAAGGAGTTGGACATTACGAAGCTCGGGTGGCCTGTGGCACAGCCGAGGTTCACCAGTCGACCCTGAGCCAGCAGGATGATGCGCTTCCCGTCGGGGAAGATGATGTGATCCACCTGCGGTTTGATGTTGTCCCACTCGTACTGCTCGAGGGACGCACAATCGATCTCGTTGTCGAAGTGGCCGATGTTGCAGACGATGGCCTGGTCTTTCATCGCGGCCATGTGATCGTGCGTGATCACGTGATAGTTGCCCGTTGCGGTGACGAAGATGTCCGCCTGGCTGGCGGCTTCGTCCATGGTCACCACACGGTAGCCTTCCATTGCGGCCTGCAGGGCGCAGATCGGATCGACTTCGGTGATCCAGACGGTAGCGCCAAGTCCACGCAGGGACTGGGCCGAGCCCTTGCCCACGTCGCCGTAACCGAGCACCACCGCCAGCTTGCCGGCCACCATGACGTCGGTGGCACGCTTGATGCTGTCGACCAGCGACTCGCGGCAGCCATACAGGTTGTCGAACTTGGACTTGGTTGCCGAGTCGTTTACGTTGATGGCAGGGAACGGCAGCTCGCCGGTTTTCTGCATCTGATAAAGACGCTTCACGCCGGTAGTGGTTTCTTCCGTAACGCCCAGGATGTTGGCCTGGATCGTGGAGTACCAGTTAGGTTGCGTCTTTAAACGCTCGCGAATGGAGTTAAAGAGCGCGACTTCTTCTTCGCTCGTGGGGTTATCCAGAACGGACAAGTCCTGCTCGGCTTTGGTGCCAAGATTCACCAGCAGCGTCGCGTCACCGCCGTCATCAAGAATCATGTTGGGCGTGCCGCCGTCGCTCCACTCAAAGATACGGTGGGTATAGGCCCAGTACTCTTCGAGGGTTTCGCCTTTGTAGGCAAACACCGGCGTGCCGCCCGCCGCGATAGCCGCTGCCGCGTGATCCTGCGTTGAGAAGATGTTGCAGGACGCCCAGCGCACGTCGGCGCCGAGGGCGGTGAGGGTTTCGATCAGAACGGCGGTCTGAATGGTCATATGCAGACTGCCGGCGATGCGCGCGCCTTTGAGCGGCTGCTCGGGGCCGTGCTTTTTGCGAAGCGCCATCAAACCAGGCATTTCGGTCTCGGCAATGGCGATTTCTTTACGGCCGAACTCTGCAAGCGAGAGGTCGGCGACGAGGAAGTCCTGGTCGGACTTGGGTTGCATCACAGCGTTCATGGGTGTCTCCATGTTCACTGAGCGCCGTTGTCCTAACGGAGACGCACTGGTGCCGAGCCTGGCGGGCGGGGTGCCCGTTGCAACGCTCCTCGGCGGCGTCCTAAAAAACGAAAAAGGAGTCTAAGGGTTCGCCTTAGCTCCTTTTCACGCGTATTTTACCAGAAGAACGGCTGTTTTTAGATACCTGCGGCAGCGCGCAGGGCCTCGGCTTTGTCGGTTTCCTCCCAGGGGAAGCCCGCGTCATCTCGGCCGAAGTGCCCGTATGCGGCGCTGGGGCGGTAGATCGGCCGCAGCAGGTCAAGATCCTCGATAATGCCCTTGGGCCGCAGGTCAAAATGCTCGCGGATGAGCGCTTCGATCTTTTCCTCGGGAATCACGGCGGTGCCGCTGGTGTTGACCATCAGCGAGACCGGCTCTGCCACACCAATGGCATACGCCACCTGCACTTCGCATCGGTCGGCGAGGCCGGCGGCCACGACGTTCTTGGCCACATAGCGCATGGCATAGGCGGCCGAGCGATCGACCTTGCTGGGATCCTTGCCGGAGAACGCGCCGCCGCCGTGGTGGGCGGAGCCACCATACGTGTCGACAATGATTTTACGGCCGGTGAGACCGCAGTCGCCGTGCGGGCCGCCGATGACAAATCGGCCGGTGGGGTTCACCAGAAAGCGCGTCTTGGCGGTGATCATATCCGCCGGCAGAACCGGCCGGATAATCTCTTCGATCACGGCTTCGCTCAGTGTCGCATGATCGACATCTTCGCTGTGTTGGGTTGAAAGCACGACGGTGTCGATCGAGACGGGTTTGCCGTCTTCGTAGCGAACAGAGACCTGGCTCTTGGCGTCGGGGCGCAACCACGAAAGCTTGCCGCTTTTGCGGACCTCAGCCTGGCGCTTTACCAGACGATGCGAGTAGGTGATGGGGAAAGGCATCAGAACGTCGGTTTCGTTGCAGGCAAAACCAAACATGAGCCCCTGATCGCCCGCGCCTTGATCGCGATCCAGACCTTCGCCTTCGTTGACGCCCTGGGCGATATCGGGCGACTGTTTGTCGAGAGTCACCATCACGGCGCAGCTGGCCGCGTCGAAGCCCATTTCGGATGAGGTGTAGCCGATGTCGGCAATGGTGTCGCGAACGGTCTGCGCCAGATCCACCTGAGCGCTGCTGGTGACTTCGCCGGCGATGACCGCAAGCCCGGTGTTGACCAGCGTCTCACAGGCGACGCGTGATCGTGGATCCTGCGCCAGCATTGCATCAAGCACCGCGTCTGAAATCTGATCCGCCATCTTATCGGGGTGACCTTCAGAGACTGATTCTGAGGTGAAAAGAAACCCGTTAGCCATCGACTCCTCCCATCGGATTAAAGTAGAAAACAACCCAAAAGATTCTAGCAGAGGCGCAGCGGTTTAAGCCCGCCTGCACCGCGCGGATCGCAGGCAAAACCCCACCGGTGCCGTATGGGCAAAGGCCCACCGCCACCTCTCTAGCCAATCTTCTCAAGCGCGATATGCCATTGTTCGTCGGCGACCTCACGATCGAGCGAGAAGCCCGAGGTGAACGCGTCATCCGACCAGACGCTCGCAAGCGTTTCATCCATGATCCAGTCCTTGTACTGCGAAACGGCCTGGCGTACGTTCGATGAGCCGCTGAGATGCAGGCGAATGCGGTCAGAGACCTCAAGGCCTGATTGTTTTCGAGCATCCTGCACGGTGCGCACAATTTCTCGGGCGAGCCCTTCACGCAACAGGTCGTCGTTGAGGGTCGTATCCAGGGCGACCAGCATGCCGCCGGATTCCGCGCAGGCGTATCCCTCGGCCGACTCGGTTTCAATCAGAAGATCGTCAGGCTCGAGGGTCAGGGTTTGTCCGTCGACCTCGAGCGTAATCGCCTGACCTGAAGCCTGCGCGGCCGCTAGCGCTGCGCCATCGGCGTCGAGCAGCGCCGCACGAATCTGCGGGATCTGCTTGCCGTAGCGTTTGCCCACGCGCGGCAAGTGGGGCTTGATGCGGTAGCTCACCAGCGCGGCATCGGCCGCAATAAAGCCAAGCGCTTTGACGTTTAGCTCTTCAAGCACCTGCGCCTCGTGAGCCTCAACGGCTTCTTGGGCCTCGGTGCTCGGAACGCGGACCAACAGCTGTGCCAGCGGTTGTCGGACGCGCACCTGACTGCTTTCTCTTGCTGCTCGGCCCAGCGCCACGACCTGCTGGATGACATCAATGGCCTCACGCAGCGACGTGTTTTTCCAGTCGCTCTGGGCCACAGGCCAGTCCGACATGTGGACGCTCAGCGGGGCGTTCTGATCCTGAGCGCGCGACAGGTTCTGATACATCGCTTCGGCAAGAAACGGCATGAAAGGCGCGATAAGTTTTTGCAGCGCCGTGAGGCATTCGTAAAGCGTGAGGTACGCCGATTGCTTGTCCGCGCCTGCTTCGCTTTTCCAGAAGCGCCGACGGTTACGTCGGATGTACCAGTTGCTGAGCTGATCCACGAAGCGCTCGATGGCCTCACCCGCACCGCGCGCATCGTAGGTGTCCATTGCTGCAGTGGTCGTCTCAATGGTGTGGTGCAAGAGTGCAAGCGCCCATCGATCGATTTCTGGACGCTCCGCCAGCGGCACGTGGGTGCTGAGATCGACGTCATCCAGCGAGGCGTAGAGAGTAAAAAAGCCGTAGGTGTTCCACAGGGTGTTGACGAAAGAGCTCGCCACCTCGCGGATGATATCGACGGAGATGCGTTTTTGGCTCTCGGGGGCGAGACGCGCCAGGAAATACCATCGCAGCGGATCGGCACCGATGTGATCAAAGACATCGTAGGGATTGACGATGTTACCCAGCGACTTGGACATTTTTTTGCCGTCTTTGTCGACGATATGACTGAGGCACACGCAGTTTCGGTAGGCCACGCTGTCCGAGACCAGCGTGGCAATCGCGTGCAGGCTGTAAAACCAGCCGCGCGTTTGATCGATGGCTTCGCAGATGTAATCTGCGGGAAAGTGTTTCTCGAAAATCTCCTGATTTTCGAACGGGTAGTGCCATTGGGCGTAGGACATCGCGCCTGAGTCGAACCAGCAGTCGATGACTTCGGGGACGCGTTTGTAGAGGCGGCCGTTTTCAGGATGGGTGAACTGAACCTCATCGATCGCGGGGCGATGCAGGTCAGTGTCTTTGAGCGATCGCCCGCAAAGGGCTTCGAGTTCCGCCAGTGAGCCGATGCAGATGAAGTCACCGTTGCCGTCTGTCCACACCGGCAGCGGCGTACCCCAGAAGCGCTCGCGCGAAAGCGCCCAATCGATGTTGTGTTCGAGCCAGTTACCAAAGCGCCCGTCACGGATCGAAGCCGGCACCCAGTTAATCGTCTTATTGAGTTCGACCATCCGATCGCGAACCGACGTGGTGCGGATATACCATGCGTTCTTGGCGTAGTAGATCAGCGGGTCGCCGGTGCGCCATCCGAACGGATAGTTATGCGTGTACGGCTCATGTCGGAAGAGATCGCCCCGCTCCTTGAGGATCTCAATGAGAATGGGATCGGCGTCCTTGAAGAATTTTCCAGCGACCGGTGTGACCTCGTCCACAAAGTGACCGTCCAGCCCTACTCCGTGCACCACCGGTAATCCGTTAGCCTGACCCAGCGCGAGATCGTCGACGCCGTAGGCGGGCGCCACGTGCACGATACCTGTGCCGTCTTCAGTGGTAACAAAGTCAGCGATCAGCACGCGACAGATATCGCCCGTCGCAGGCAGGTAGTCAAAAAGACGCTGATAGTGTTTGCCTGCGAGATCGGCACCCTTTACCTTCTTAATGATGTGCAGATCGTCCTGCTGCAGCACAGCCTGCGCACGCGCTTCTGCCAGGATCAGAATCTCGTCTCCATGCTGCACATAGACGTAATCGATATCGGCACCGACAGCGAGGGCGAGATTGGAGGGAAGGGTCCACGGAGTAGTCGTCCAGACCAGAAAAGAGGCGTCCTCATCTGGCAGTCGAAAACGAACGGTGACCGATGGGTCAACGGTCTCCTTGTAGCCCTGCGCCACCTCGTGCGATGAGAGCGTGGCCCCGATCCGCGGATCATAGGGAACGACCTTGTCGTCCTGGTAAATCAGTCCTTTGTCCCAGATCTGCTTGAGCAGATGCCACACGGATTCGATGAAATCGTTGTTCAGGGTGTAGTACGCCTCGTCGAGATCTACCCAAAACCCCATGCGCTCGGTCATCTTTTCCCAGTCACCGATGTAGCGCATTACCGATTCGCGGCATCGTCGGGTGAACTCGGCCACCCCGATCTGTTTTTCAATTTCTTTCTTGTCAAAGATGCCGAGCTCTTTTTCAATCTCGTGCTCGACAGGTAAGCCGTGGGTATCCCACCCCGCTTTTCGAGGAACGTGGTAGCCCTGCATGGTTTTGTAGCGCGGATAAATATCTTTAAAGCTTCGCGCCAGAACGTGGTGAATACCCGGCCGGCCGTTTGCCGTGGGCGGTCCTTCGTTGAAGGTGAAGAGCGGCTGTCCTTGCGTTTGCTCAAGACTGCGCTTGAAGACGTCCTGTTCTCGCCAGAAGGCAAGAATATTTTCCTCGAGCTGAGGCCCGTCGTAACGGGAATCGACTTTACTGAAACTCATAATGGCTCGCGCTTTTAGGCCCCGGTTATTGGGATACTGTCCGGGGCGATTCGAGTCCACTCGGGGAGAGGGTCTCGCGCGCGGTACCACCCGGCTGCACTCGGCGAACGGTGCGCCGAGCCTTGACACGTCTTGCGTGTCCAACCCGTTTCGGGGGTCATGCGGCTGAGCCTAGTGCGCGGTGTGCGGTTCGGTCAGCGGCTCTGGGGTGATCTTCGTCGGCTCCCGGCCCGAGGATTTCAGCAGCCCTCGGTCTCTTTGAGCGCGGGTGGGTCCAACTACTCGTCCCCTTCAACGCCTTGGTGCCCAAATCAGGCCAGGGCCGGATTGGGCAAGCGCGAATTTAACGTCTATGCTTGCGCATGGCAAATACCTCCGGTCGATTGTCTGGTTCGACGCGACGCTTATCAACCGGCGAGGACGCCTCTTTGTTTGATCCCGTTATGCATTCGTCGGCTTTTCAAAACGCTCCATCACCATGAATCTGGCGCCCGCGGTTATCGATATTGTGCTTCCGATTTTCGGCGTGGTCGCCATGGGCTATGTGGTGGGCGCGCGCCGCTGGATGGATAGTGCCGCCGTGCGCGGGTTATCGCTTTACGTATTCAACATCGCCGTGCCGCTGTTGCTTTTTAGAACGATGAGCACGGTGGCGTGGCCCGAGGTGATTCCCTGGCGAGCGGTCATCGCTTATTTTGGGTGTGCGTGGGCAGTCCTGATGAGCACTTTTCTGCTTTCACGCTGGCGATTACGCTCGAGTGCTACGGCCGGCGTATTCGCTTTCGCCAGCAGCTACGGCAACTTTATTCCGCTTGGCATTCCGCTGGTGATGATGGCCTACGGAGAAGCCGCGACGGTGCCGTTGGTGCTGTTGGTGGCGTTTCAGGCACCACTGTTTTTTCCGATCATGATAGTGATTCAGGAATTGGCGAAAGCCAAAGGCGCGCGCGACTCCATTGGTGGATCGGCCCTCCGGAGCATCCTGACTAATCAGTTCCTGATCGGTATCGGTCTTGGCGTATTGGTGAACCTAACCCAGACCCCGCTACCGCAACCGCTGTTGGATATTCTTGACCTGGTGGGTCGGTCGGCAGGGCCCGGCGCCTTGTTCGCACTCGGCGCCGCGCTCAGTTTTTATCCGATCGGCGGCGTGCTGCGCTCGGCAAGCGTCGTGGTGCTGATCAAGAACGTGCTGCTGCCTCTAATGGTTTGGTCGGTGGCCGGGGCGTTGGATATACCGGTGGTCTGGCAGGCTGTGCTGGTAGTCATGGCCGCCCTGCCGGTGGGAATCAATAGCTATCTTTTTGCCGAACGCTACGCGTGTGCACAGCCGCTGGCGGGCACGGCG
>RGTL01000391.1 GCA_010025385.1 Gammaproteobacteria bacterium
TAAGCGAAAAGCAACTCATCAAGAACAAGGCGCACGCCAGATAGCTCGAGAACACCGTCCCAAGATCCGGCTCGCCGAGATAAAAAAGAGTGAGACAAAAAGGAAGTGTCATCACCAAGGTCAGCAGCAGAACTGAGCAACCCGCAACATATTTTCCCAACACCACATGGATCGGCTTGATCGGCAGCGCGTACATTAATTCAAGCTCGCGATTCGAGTGTCCATCGGCCCAGGCCGACATAGAAAGCGCAGGGATCAGAACCAGGGACACCCACGGGATGAAAAGCCGCAGAAGGCGCAGCGTTGCCTCGTCAGTCGTATAAAAGTTAGCGACCAAGAAGATGGGCGAATCCGCTACGCATCGACCCTGGTCGAGAACAACGACACGGTCGCATAACTCTTCTACTTCCTCCAAAATGTGCGTCGACAGAATAACGGTTCTATCCTGCCTCAGCTCCCGGACCAGTCCACGAACTAAATCCTTTTGATTGGGATCGAGACCATCCGTGGGCTCGTCCAACACGAGCACTCGAGGCTTGTGCATCACGGCTTGCGCAAGCCAGGTTCTCTGGCGCCATCCCTTCGATAGTTGACTCAGGGGTCTATCTAACGCACCAAAAAGATCGAGTCGATCCGATATCTCAGTGATCGACTTCTTCAAGACCGATCCATATAAACCGCGCGCCTGACCGCAGAAACGAAGAAATTCCACGACACGAAGGTGTCCAAATCCATTGGGCGCTTCTGGCAGGTAGCCAAGCTCAGCCTGTGCGAGCGCGCTTTGGCGGCGGATATCGTAGCCGCAGATGCGCACGGTGCCCGAGTCAGGAATGAGGAAGCCGGCCGCCATACGCATGGTGGTGCTTTTTCCTGCCCCATTCGGACCCAGCAAACCCACTACCTGGTTCGGCAAAAATTTCAGCGAAATCTGATTAACAGCCCTCAGAGAACCGAAGGATTTAGAAAGGTCGTTTATCTCAAGCACGCTTCATACATCCCGTTGCAAATCACGGTAAGTCTAAAACGGTTTGGATTAAAGCGAATCAGGTCGTGGAAAAAATCCTGCCGCGATGAACAAAATGACGCTTCCCCAGGTGATCGCGTAGCCCAGACGCGTCACCCATCGCTGCGCCGCCGCACCGCCCCAGTGTAGTTTTTTCATGACACCCGGCCCGACAGATGCGATTGCCGCACCCGCAATTGCCATGGCGATAATGACCGGTCGGCTCAAAAGAAAATCAATGGGGTCCAAAAGCGATCCCGGATTCCAGCGTCAGCTTGAACAGCTGCCTAGCTTCTTCTGGAATAGGCTTCCAAGAAATCTGAAGTGCCGCTTGCGCCCTTGAAGCTTTTCAATGCCTCTTCATGGAGGATCTCCATCGCGTGACGCTTGTATTCATACGCTTCGGGAGTTCCCAGCATGTC
>RGTL01000392.1 GCA_010025385.1 Gammaproteobacteria bacterium
AATCCATTGGTTCTTGAGGAGCTAGGGATTTCACAAGTGCAGGCGCTTCGTGCGCTGCACGCGCGCACTGAAGCGGGAGTGGTTTCGACCGGTGTGGACGCTTTTATCGTGCTATGGGGCGCATTGCCGCGATGGCGCTTCCTGGCATCGGTTATCTCTTTACCCGGAATTCGATGGACCGCGGAATTTCTCTACGAAAGGTTTGCTGATTATCGTTTTCGGCGCCTCGCCCATTGTCAGGCGGCACTTTCGACTAATGGTTAGGCCGTCAAGAACGCCGTTTGAACAGGCAGTCGCCGGTCGGATTATCCAGATATCACGAATCCTCGTCCTATTAGCGGGTGCTGTTTTTTCCCTTTCGGTACAGGCTCAGAGCCTTCCGAGCGACGGGTCTGTCGAAAAAGTCGAATGGCAAGGCGAGGCGCTCGTGGAGGTAGGCCCATTCGGGCTCGATGTGTATATCGCTCGATTCTTTGACAGCAGAAACGGATTGAAATTAATTGAACTTGAGTATCTGCGCGATGTGATGCGAAAGTTTTCCCTTATGGGGTGGGAGCGCGGCCTTGCGCCTTTTGACACGCCTGCCTACGAGGAAGCCATAAATTGGATCAAGGACAAAACGCCTGACATAAAAGAGGGTGATCGCTTTAGGGTCAGGGTGGATGGAACCTCGACCACGTTATTACTGAACGGGATGACAATCGGTGAGAGTAATGACCCGCAGGTCGCCGAAATTATCTTGTCACCATGGGTTGGCGATCCGCCCGTCCGTCTGGAGGTAAAGCAAAAACTGCTGGGCGATAAAACCTAGCAGGCGATGGCTGTGCGGCGAACAGGATCACTCGACCTTTTCGTCCAAATCCCCTTTATCTTTTTCCAGCGGTGTCTCGGCCGGGAGTGATTTCTCGGCAACGTAAGTGGACAGGATGGATTCACTGTACCAATCACCATAAAACTGCGCCTCAAATCTAAGCTGGGCCTCAATAGGATCAGGCGTTGGTTTTTTATCTTTTTTGCTCATAGTTTTGATGTTATCCGTTCTGAGGTGGTTGTACTATGAAGATCAACATTCACGCTTGCGGATAAGAGAGGCAGAAGCAAATAACCATGAGTTCATCGCGTATCAATCTGCTTATTCATGCGCAGGGATCAAAATGGACGGCGGTCGATCCTGTGGAGAAGGAAAAGCACTTTATCCTGCTTGAACGCGTAAAAACCCATAGTTTGGATGAGAACGTCTTTCGGATTCGATCCATCCTGACCGGGCGCGAACGTTTGGTGGCCGGCAGTGAATTGAAAGATTCGACCAAATGGAAACGCGGCTGGCACTGAACCTATCCGCGCCTAGACTTCATTCGGTCAAACCGTAAGCGCCTCACTCGTTGGCTGTTCCTCCAGGTGACAGGGCGG
>RGTL01000393.1 GCA_010025385.1 Gammaproteobacteria bacterium
GCTTATGAGGATTTAAGCGCCGCCTGCTCGGCCTTCCACTGCTGATAGGCCTTGAACTCCTGCCAGCGCTTCCACTCAAGGTACTCCGCGTACTCAGGATCATTCATTGCCGCCGCTGAGCCTTGCCCAGATTGTTCGTTCTTGTTTCCCCCAAAAAGGTCCAAACTGAATCCGCTTCCGACCTGGCGACGCGGGGATCGGGCATAGGGGGAGTCGTCTGCAGGAATAGTGTTGGGGTCATTCTCCACGCCGGATCCGGCCACCACGTCGGTCGTCTTATTTAGATTGGTAATTGACGAGCAGCCTGACGCCAGCATGATTCCGAACCCGCAGGCGAAAAAGACCATCGATCGAAAAAGGGCAAGATGTCTCAATTCCATTCTCATTGATTATTTGATTTGCAAAGCAAATACGAGATTTTGATTATAAGTCCTCACGGAGCCCCGTAGTGCCATTAGGACCTTATCGCTTCACTGGGCAAACCAGGAGCCTCGCCCTTTCATTGCTTTCCCGCGGCGATCTGGCGAACTTGGGCAATATGAAAGACAGAGATATCATTAATTACCTCGACCCCTGCCAGCCAGAAAACCAATCTTTGATACCGTGGTGGAAAGTGTTCTCGTAAAAAAGAAGTGGTTGGCGGCTCTATCAAGCGCCTTGATGACCCCTGTGACCATGGCCGAGGTTGCTATCTCTGGATCGATTCGCAGCGGTATTGAGCACACCGGTTCTGACTGGCAAGTCATCGATAACGACTCTCGACTTCGGTTCCAGTTTTCTTCTGATCTTGCTGATGGTCAAAACGCTTACATGAACTACGAGTTCAGGGTAAACGCCGCAAAGGGCAGTATGGTGACCGGCGACAAAAAGCTCTTGTCTTTTATCGGCGTAAAGGGCGATTGGGGTTCCCTGAGCTTGGGTGCTCAGTGGAGCACCGCATTCAACACGGTCGGCACCTTTATTGACAAATCTTTCTGGTACGGTGGCTCGTCTCTGGAGTGCGTTCAATATCGAATGAATCACTCTGTGATGTTTGCCACCTCACTCGGCGGCCTGAGCCTGATGGCTGACGCACAGATGGACACCAGCGGCGGTACGCTTGACCGCAGCACCGTAGGCGGGTTGTTCTCCAATGGCACGCTATCCGTAGCCGCCATGTATCAACATGCGGACGACGACTGCCTGGGAGTTGCCGGCGGGCTTTCGCTGGGTCACGTGGATCTGTCCGGCGGATTTGTTGAACGAGCCAGTGGCGCTATCGGATGGGATATCAATGCTGCTTTCGGGTATTTATGGATTGACTACCACTCCTCAGACAGCGCGGGCGCTGCCATCGTTATGAAGTATGTCTTAGGAATAGGTAACGAGGTCGATCTGATCTTCGAAGGCGTCGATAGGGAATCCGGGATC
>RGTL01000394.1 GCA_010025385.1 Gammaproteobacteria bacterium
GCCCCGAATAATGATGTCGACGTCTTTTTTTCGCTCGAAACCTGATGATATATTCGCCTGAGTTCTCGGGGGAGGCTCAATGGATCCAACGCGCTTCGCAATCGATTCAACAGCGGTCAAACGCTACGGCTTTCTGCTGTTGCCTAATTTCACCATGATGGCTTTTTCTGCGGCCATTGAACCGTTGCGCGTCGCTAATCGTGTTGCCGAGCAGGTCCTTTATGAATTCCCGCTTTTCACCCTGGATGGTCAACCCGGAATAGCGAGCAACGGGATCTCAGTGGGCCCCGTTTCCTCTCTGAGCGGCAAAGAACCGCTGGATGCGCTTTTTGTCTGCGCCGGAACTGACCTGCACTCCATTCATCCAGACCTACTTTTTGAGCGAATCAAGCCGCTTCTAAAACGCAACGTACCGATCGGCGGCATTTGCACCGCCACCTATCATCTGGCCAAGGCGGGTCTTTTGGATGGGTACCGATGTACGCTGCACTGGGAAAACATTCCCGACATGCACGACGAGTTCCCCCACCTGGTGGTGTCGTCCGGCCTGTTTGAACTGGACCGTGATCGGTACTCCTGCGCCGGCGGAACCGCAGCGATAGACATGATGCTGAATCTCATCGGCAAGGACAGGGGTCGTGGAATTTGCGATCGAATCTCCGAGGGTATGCTGTGCGAGCGTATCCGAGAAGGCACTGACCGCCAGAGAATGCCGCTTCGCATGCGTCTGGGCTCCAGCCAGCCCAAACTCGTGGAGGCGGTTGAATTGATGGAATCAAACATCGAAGAGCCGATGACTCTCGATGAACTGGCCTCTCATGTGGGCATCTCCCGGCGACAACTCGAAAGACTGTTTCAAAAACACCTGCAGTGCGTACCAACGCGATACTACCTAGAGATTCGACTCAGACGGGCGCGAGAACTGCTCCTGCGAAGCCCCCGGTCTATCGTTGACATCGCTTTCGCGTGCGGCTTCGTCTCGGCCCCGCACTTCAGCAAATGTTATCGGGATTTCTTCGGCATTCCTCCCCGCGAAGAGCGACTGCCCAAAGGGGTATTGCTCATGAACCCCTCCACAGAAGTCACCAGTTTTGATCCGGAGCTCCTCGAGAACGATACCGACATAGCCGGTGCCGGCATGCCCAATTAGATTGTCTCAACACGCCTTTGGGCAAAGAACTCCGAGAGCAGGTTCGCGCATTCATCCGTCAAAATGCCGGCCGTAACATCGCACTGATGATTCGTTAGAGGATTTTGTAACAGGTTGGCAATGCTGCCGACCGCTCCCGCTTTTTGATCTCGAGCCCCAAAGACCACACGCTTCACTCGCGCCTGTAGGATCGCCCCGGCACACATCAGGCACGGTTCTATCGTCACGTACAGCGTGCTCCCGATGAGCCGATAATTTTT
>RGTL01000395.1 GCA_010025385.1 Gammaproteobacteria bacterium
GCTGGAAGCCCTGGACCATGAGAGTCACGACATGTCATCGGTGGAAGTCATCACCACCGGCGGCGCACCGGTTGCGCCGGAGCTGGTGCGTAAAGTTCGTGAGCGACTCGGATGCAGCCTGCAGTCCGCTTTCGGCCAGACCGAGGCATCACCGATGATCTCCCTTAATCACGATGATGTCAGCATAGACGACATCTGCTTTTCGGCCGGACAACCCCTGCCTCATACTAGTGTGTCAATTCGTGACCCTGAAACCGGTGCAGTACTTGATGTCGGAGCCGTCGGAGAGATTTGCGCCAAGGGATACAATGTGATGATCGGCTATCACGACAATGAAGAGGCGACGAGCGCCGCCATTGACGAAAACGGATGGCTTCACACCGGAGACCTTGGAACAGTCGATAAACGAGGGTTCATCAGAGTTACCGGAAGGGTCAAGGACATGATCATCCGCGGTGGTGAAAATCACTTTCCCGCCGAGATAGAGAACACGCTGGTTGAACACTCGCAGATAGCCGAGGTTGCAGTCGTGGGCATTCCCGATGAAAAGTGGGGCGAGGTTATCTCGGCCTTTATAAGATCAGATGACGACAAACCACTGGATATTGATGATTTGAAGTCATTTTGCCGTAATCATCTTTCACCGCAAAAAACCCCCAGCATCTGGCGTCGCGTGGACGCCTTCCCGTTGACTGGTTCCGGCAAGATTCAGAAGTTCAGAATTCGGGAAAAGTATCTTGCCGGTGACTATGATTAGCAAAAGCCAGACCTGAAAAAAGCCATGAGTGTTCGAATAGAGAAAACCGCATCGGTGTGGACGGTGATCCTGTCGCGACCACAATCCCGCAATGCCATCAATGCGGAAACAGCCACAGCACTCTACGATGCTTTTAACGACTTTGAACAGGACGATTCGGCTTCGGTAGCTGTGTTATGGGGGGAAGGCGGGGCATTCAGCGCGGGCTGGGATCTGAAACAGGCCGCTGCTCTTGAAAACGATCAGTTCTTCGAGTCTCACAACATATCCAAGGATGGCTCTGAAGTTCCCCCTGCCCTCCTTGGTCCAACGAGGCTTGATCTCGATAAACCCGTCATTGCCGCAGTCTCCGGCCCCGCGGTGGCCGGCGGAATGGAACTTGCCCTATGGTGTGATTTCCGTGTAATGGAAAAATCAGCCTACTTTGGTGTCTACTGCCGCCGCTGGGGTATTCCGCTTATCGACGGCGGTACGGTTCGTTTACCTCGATTAGTCGGCGAGGGCCGCGCTCGGGAAATTATCCTTACCGGACGTCGCATCGATGCTGATGAATCTCTTGCGATCGGGCTATGTGAATATCTTGTCGAGGAGGGTGAGTGCCGAGAGAAAGCGGAAGCTCTTGCTCATGAAATTGCCGCCCACCCGCAGATCT
>RGTL01000396.1 GCA_010025385.1 Gammaproteobacteria bacterium
CCCCGGGTTCGCTTCACCAAAGCTATATATTCACTATGGTGATACCTTATCCACCTCTCTCGCCATCCCCGAAAGGATGATGAAAGAAATGGTGAAGGTGGGTTTCCCCATTCGGACATCGTGGGATCAAAGTTTGCTCACAACTCCCCCACGCTTATCGCAGCGTGCCACGTCCTTCTTCGCCTGTACATGCCAAGGCATCCACCAAATGCTCTTACCTCACGCTTGAGAATCCACACCATCAACGACAAGCCTGCATAAAGACCCGTTCGTCTTAACGATGATGCGGAGGAATTATCTCAGCCAGATAATCATTTTGATTGATTTGTGATGATATCAGCCGCGTATGGAACTCTGACCCGAAGGTCGTCATCCTTTGCGACGATACCGCCACGGCATCGATTTATAAAACCCATTCACAATGTCAAAGTTCGGCGACAAATTCGCCTGACCCGCCGAAGCGGGATCTCGTTTCTTTTCATCCTGGAGTAAACTGTTTGGCGTCTGGTGGAGCCTATCGGGATCGAACCGATGACCCCCTGCTTGCAAAGCAGGTGCTCTCCCAGCTGAGCTAAGGCCCCGTAAGCCAGACGCGAGACGACCACGAATGATCGATGGCCGCAAGGCCAATGGTAGGTCCGAGTGGATTTGAACCACCGACCTCACCCTTATCAGGGGTGCGCTCTAACCAACTGAGCTACGGACCTACACCGCCATGCACGGCCTTTAGACCGCGAGGGGCGTGAGCCGGCTCAGGCATTTGCACTACACGCAGCTATACAGCTGCCCGTAGGCAATCTCCAGTGATGAAAGGACATGAGGACGACGGCAATGTTCTTTGGAAAACCGCGAAGCACTTCCGAGGGCAAGCCCCGGCGCTTTCGCGAATATCCTTAGAAAGGAGGTGATCCAGCCGCAGGTTCCCCTACGGCTACCTTGTTACGACTTCACCCCAGTCGCTGATCCCACCGTGGCTCGCTGCCTCCTAAAAGGTTAGCGCACGATCTTCGGGTGAAACCAACTCCCATGGTGTGACGGGCGGTGTGTACAAGGCCTGGGAACGTATTCACCGCGGCATGCTGATCCGCGATTACTAGCGATTCCGCCTTCATGCCCTCGAGTTGCAGAGGACAATCCGAACTGAGACGACTTTTGGAGATTAGCTCACCCTTGCGGGGTCGCTGCTCACTGTCATCGCCATTGTAGCACGTGTGTAGCCCAGCCTGTAAGGGCCATGAGGACTTGACGTCATCCCCACCTTCCTCCGGCTTATCACCGGCAGTTTCCTTAAAGTGCCCAACTAAATGGTAGCAACTAAGGACGAGGGTTGCGCTCGTTGCGGGACTTAACCCAACATCTCACGACACGAGCTGACGACAGCCATGCAGCACCTGT
>RGTL01000397.1 GCA_010025385.1 Gammaproteobacteria bacterium
TGGGATCGCCCACATCCGGCCAAATCCGCATTTCGATCTCCGGGGCAATTTCCCCAAAGGTCTTAACCCACTCCGTATCGCGAGAGTCGGTCTTAAGCAGCAATATAGGTTTTTCGAGAATACTCATGTCATCAGAATGTCGGGCGGTTTGTCATTGCGCTGGGACGATACAACTGCTCTCCGTTTAGGGGAAGGGTTCGGGCGGCTCAGTCTAACCTGATGCGTTCACTGGGCAGTAACAACCTGATCTATCGCCCGCAGACTTCAGCTGTCCCCCTGCCAAGGTCAAATTAAAGCGCCTGCTGAAAGTTCTAACCCTTAATGACTATTTTAATTAGTAGAACCTTATTGAGATTATTTTTTTGTCGGTCTACACTCAAACGCATAAAGATTCGACGACATGGTTAAGTCGATCTGTTCCCAAAACCGTGGAGGAATCATCAAGCGATGAGCGCCGACGACGTTTTCGTCCGATTCAAAGAGGTCCAGAAAAGTTACGACGGCGAGACGCTGGTCGTGAAAAACCTGAACCTCGATATTCCGCGTGGCGAGTTTGTCACCATGTTAGGTCCTTCCGGCTCGGGGAAGACCACATGCCTGATGATGCTTGCCGGGTTTGAACCCGCCACCCACGGTGAGATCTATCTCGGGGATCGCCCGATCAATGCGGTACCGCCGCACAAGCGTGGCATTGGCATGGTGTTCCAAAACTATGCGTTGTTTCCCCACATGACGGTCAGCGAAAACCTCGCGTTCCCCTTGGAAGTCCGTCGGATGAGTAAATCCGAGATTGCAAGCCGCGTGAAGCGTGCTTTGGACATGGTCCAGTTGGGCGCCTTTGGCGAGCGCCGCCCGGCGCAGCTGTCCGGCGGCCAGCAGCAGCGTGTCGCCGTAGCGAGGGCTTTAGTCTTTGATCCCGACCTCGTGCTTATGGACGAGCCTCTGGGCGCGTTGGATAAGCAGCTGCGCGAACAAATGCAGTATGAGATTAAACACATCCATGAGAGTCTGGGCGTTACGGTGGTCTACGTGACTCACGATCAGGCCGAGGCGTTAACGATGTCTAATCGCATCGCCGTGTTTGACGACGGTGTGATTCAACAGTTGGCAAGCCCGAGTGACCTTTATGAGCGCCCCGAGAACGCGTTCGTCGCTCAGTTCATTGGTGAGAACAACCGCCTGCATGGAACCGTTCAGACCATCAATGGGGATCAATGCAAAGTAACGCTTGAGAGCGGGGAAGAAATTCAGGCGCTGAAGGTTAATGTGAACGGCGTGGGTGACAAGACCACCCTGTCGCTACGTCCTGAGCGCGTAGAGGTGAATCCCGAAGCGGGAAAATTTCCCAACGTTTTCAATGCCAAAGTCGAGGAACTGATATATCTT
>RGTL01000398.1 GCA_010025385.1 Gammaproteobacteria bacterium
GCCTCAGTCATGCCATACCCTGTAGTAACTTCAATAGCGCCAAAGGCCTGATAGATGTCTTCCCAAATTTTCTCGGGTGCCTTACCGCCAGAAGACAACATACTCTTGAGGCTTGAGAGCGGATACTCTTTACTTTTTAGTTGCTCAAGTAGCGCCAGCGTCATGGTAGGAATCAAGAGAACATCGTCAACCTTGTATCGATCAATCGCCTGAAGCGTAGTGTCTGGGTCAAATTGCTCCTGAATGACAACGGCCCCTCCAACCTGCAGCGCGGCCAGCAAGCCTTCAACGTATCCATACACGTGGTACAGCGGCAGCGAAAACAATATTCGCTGTCTCGTAACAAAGGCGCGGGCGTAAGCACTACCGTAGGCCGCTCGGAGCAGCATATCGTGCGTCAACATGACGCCCTTGGGCCCGCCCGTTGTGCCAGACGTATAGATAATGTCAGAAACCGACGCTGGGTCGCCTTGCTTCGGTATGTCACCTTCGCCTTTTAGGTCGGCGAGAGTCGAAACGCCAGCTGGCAAAGGCTGGTTGCCGGTAGAGAAAACAAAAACAGACGGCCGTTTAGGAAGAGCGGAGAGACAGTTGGTTAATGACCACTCAGGAGAAATGTCATCGAGCATGTCGAGATAATTGAGGTCTCTAAAGCGGTCCATAGTGATTAAGCAGACAGCTTCTGACTGCTCAAGGACATACTTCAACTCGTCACGCCGGTTCATAAAATTAATAGGCACCGCCACAGCGCCGGCGCGCGCTATTGCGAACTTCAGTGCGACGAATTCAGGATAATTTGCCATCAGAAGGGCTACGTGGTCTCCCTTTCGCACCCCCTTTGAAACGAGGCCCACCGCCAGTTCGGTCACCCATTGATCAAGGGCACGGTAAGAAAAGCAACCCCGCTCACTCACGACGAACTCGTTTTCAGGCCACTCTGAGGCCGCTAGCGACAACGCCTGATCAAGAGTCAGCGGATTCCACGCTGGCTTGGCCTGCTCCAGCGCAGCTTGCCTGTCTGCCGGCAACGTCTTATGCATATGGGACACACCTTGCGCGCAATGCCGCGCTCCTCTTTTATTCCAGCCCTGATCCTACCGGTACGAGGCAATTCAGCTGAAAGCAGGCGGCCGTCGCCACCCTTAAATGGCCTTGACTCAGAGCGACAGAATGTCGCGCGTTTCGCGAAACTTCACCTCGTTGTCGGACAAGTCATATACCTCAGCCCGATGACGCACGTAGCGGCGTTCACGTTTTACAAACTTTTCTATCGCCTCCGTTTTGATCTGAACAGTCGCTCCCACATAAATCGGCGCAATAATCTCGGAGTCATGAAACGTATGAATGGAACCGATTGAAAAAGGCTTAGTGTGATCAAACT
>RGTL01000399.1 GCA_010025385.1 Gammaproteobacteria bacterium
ACCCCGTCTGGGAGCCAAAGCGCTATCTTGCAGCGATGACTTTTTTGCTCCGATGGAAAGAATGCTGCAAGACCATGAGCCGGTCTTCATTGACGGCAAATACGATGATCACGGCAAATGGATGGACGGTTGGGAGAGCCGGCGTCGTCGCGGGGGCGGCTTTGATCATGTGATTGTTGAGCTGGGTACGCGCGGCATCATCCGCGGTCTGGATATCGATACGCGATTCTTTACCGGTAACTATCCGCCGCAGGCGTCTGTGGAGGTGGCAGACCAGAATCAGAGCGGGTCGTCAGTTAACCTGGATTGGCGAGAGCTTTTACCTCAGACCGATCTGGGCCCGGACGCTCATCATTACCTTGCCATCGCCGATGGCGCACCCGTGACCCATGTTCGTTTGAACATTTACCCCGATGGCGGCGTGGCTCGGTTTCGGGTATTTGGGGAGCCTTTGGCTGACAACGAACGCCTGCAGCCGGACCAAACCGTTGAGTTATCGGCCATTGTGAACGGTGGGCGCATCGCGGGCTTTAACGACGCGCATTATGGAAATCCCTGGGTGATCCTGACAGAGGGCCGTGGATTGAACATGGGTGATGGCTGGGAAACGCGACGTCGGCGAGAACCCGGCAACGACTGGATCCTGGTTCGTTTGGGCGTTCCCGGCGAGATTGAGCGAATTGAGGTGGATACCGCACACTTCAAAGGAAACTACCCCGACAAATGCTCTGTGCAGGCGTCTTTCGTGAATGAAGAAGATGACGCCGCGCTAGCTGTCGTGTCGGAAAAATGGCCTGAGCTGTTGTCGCCGAGCAAACTCGAAATGGACAGGCAGCATTATTTTGAGAGCGACGTGCTGCACTCCGTTGGCCCGGTCAACTGCATGCGCCTTAATATCTTTCCTGACGGCGGCGTCAGTCGTTTTCGTGCGTTCGGAAAGCCTCAGCGTTAAGCCTTGACCATGCAGATCGATCCCAAGCCTCTAACCGCTACCGCTTTTGCTCATTTTGGGGACGTGGTGGAAACGCGCTCGGAGCAGGTGATTGATATCAACGAGGGAACGTCCAAACGCTTTCACGACCTGGCGCGGGTGGACGTGGGCGCTCAGGAAGGCCGTCCGCTCGTAAATATTTTCAGGGCATCGCCTTATCCGCAGCCGCTGATACTCAGCATGATGGAAAAGCATCCTTTAGGCTCCCAGCTTTTCATGCCGTTACAGGCTTTTCGTTATCTGGTAGCGGTTGCGCCGCCGGGCGATTCCGTGCGCGCCGACGATATCGAAGTGTTCCTGGCGCAGGGCGATCAGGGTGTGAATTTCCATCCGGGCGTTTGGCATCACCCCTTGCTGGTGCTTGAGCAGCAGCAGGATTTTCTGGTGGT
>RGTL01000400.1 GCA_010025385.1 Gammaproteobacteria bacterium
TGTCGCCAACGGTTCAGTGATTCTGCGACAATTTAAGGATGTCGGGGATCGACTTGCAATCGTCACCTTAGACCGTTAACAATACCGAGAAATGGTTCAAACATTCCTAACTCTAGATTTGGTCCTCAGCCTCATCCTTGCGTACTTCGGCAGAAAGAGCACAATGGGCTTCTGGGGCCTCTTTTTCGCGTCTGTCCTGATGACGCCCGTCATCGGTACCATCTTGTATCTCGTCACCCGAAACACTCAGCGGGCCCACTAACCTAATCGACCGCTTGAGTTCGCTCTTACTAGGGCTTCTTTGAGATTTTTCTATACCTGAGGCGCGAAAGATCGCTCCGATAAATGGGCGCCCGCAATCCGTATCCATTAAAAATCAATGACACCGTACCGTCTTCGAACATGGTCTCAACCATGACGTCCAATTCGATTGCCTCTTCTACTGACACCGTGCTCTTAGAGAGTGCGAGATAGGTGGGACGTGAGTACCGATAACTGTATGACGCGAGTTCAAGATTTGCCGCTCGCGTTTGCTTTTTAATATTCAGCAGGCGGTCGCGATTTGAATCTATGAAAACGTCTGCCTGACCTGAAGACACTGCCTCGAGAGCCTCTCTTCGAGACGGAAATCTTAAAATCCTGAAACGTTCGTTGGCGTCAATCTCTTCCGTCGTTAGCGCCTTATCCTCGTTTGCAAGCCTAAGTCCATATAGATCCTCAATACGCTTTATATCCCCGAGTTTGGTTTTATTAATTAAAAAATAGACCTGTAACTCTTCAGACTCAATCGGCCCTACAAACCATGCAAAGTGCTCCCGCTCCTCACTCCAGAAAACCCGGGGGAGTAAATCCAGCTCTCCGGCCTGAAGAAACTGAATACTGTCTCCAAAATGCTGAGCCTGCCACGTCACCTTACGGTCCAAACGCCTCATGGCCTCTGAAATAATCTCGCGCCACGGACCCTTCAGCACAAAGTCAATTTCATCCTCGCCAAGCCACTTTCCCTTCAGGCCATCTTCAGCACCTCTCGGACCGTCCAAACTGTTACAGCAGAGCGCCATCGCTGGTGGGTAACTTCGAAAAGCTGCACGAATCGCCTCATTTCCCTCATCGGCGTGACTATTCGCAGTCCCGGCTAGACCAAGAAAGACAACTAGGCCAAAGACGACGCTCAGCCTTATGCCGTAACGGTTCATTCGATGACACCCTCTTGACGCCGACTGTTGCTCAGAAGAAATGTCGAGATCAATATACCTAAGGTCTCGCTATGGTCCGCAAAGAAGAAGTGTTCCCCGGGGAGCTCGTGGAACTCGGGCGTTCGATTAAAAGCGCCCCTCCACCCGCTGATATGCTCGGATGTAACCTCTTGATCGTCTCGGC
>RGTL01000005.1 GCA_010025385.1 Gammaproteobacteria bacterium
AAGGACATGACGACCAGCGGTCCGAAGAGGTATGAGAAAAACAGCAGGATGTAGAACCCCACTGCCAGCTTCATTATCCTGCCTGAGGTCATCGGCCAATCTCGCCAATCTTGACCTTGAAAATCTTCATGACGATCAATACGAACAAAACACAGGTCAGCATCAGGACAATAGCGTAGGCGGAACCGCGCGGCCAATTGCTCCCCGTGTTAAACCATTGATAAATAATCTGTGTGAACCAGAGACTGCTCGGGCCACCGAGAATTTGCGGAGCAGCGAGGGCGCCGGCCGACAACATGAACACCATTGTGCATCCCGATGTAATGCCTGGCTTGGCGAACGGAATGACCACGCGCCGATGGATCTTCCACCAGGAAGCGCCCAGATCCCTCGCCGCCTCAATCTGGTTTTTATCCAGACTCTCGACGACGTTATAGATCGGGAAGATCATCAGAAGGATATAGGCATAGCCCAGCCCCGCGTAAAGCGCTACGTTTTCGCGGACAAAATCTATTGGCTGCTCGATAAGGCCCAACCCCATCAAAGCAGCGTTAATCGTCCCCTCGTCCCCAAATAGGATGCGAAAAGCAAAGGCTCGCAGGAGTTCATTTACCCAAAACGGAATAATGAGCGCCAACACCAGTAAGCGCGCCTTTGCACCCTTGGCCGCCTGAGCCAGGTAATAGGCGATCGGGTAGCACAGCGCCAAATCGAATAATGTAACGAACACCGCAGCCAAGATCGTTCTGAAAAATACGCTGACATCGACCACATTGAATGGGTCTGGATTATTTGGACTGCCAAAAGCCAGGAAGTGATAGTTGACGAGGGTGTAAACGTCCTCCGGCCCGCCCATCTTCGAAGGATCGATCTGCTGCCAATTATTCCGGAATGAAAAGTCCAGCATAAAGAGCTGCGGCAAGACGATCATGATAATGATCCACAACGCCACGGCGCCGAGCATGAAGACCGATAGTCCTACACCGTTTCGCCTAAGGAAGGTCTGAAACCAGTTCACCGCGCTCTACTCGCCGGGAGATCTAATCAGCAGCAAGCTCGCCCGAAACCAGCGCAATGGCCGACAATATCGGGAAGCCTACAGACACTCGGGACCCGAGCTCTGGCGTGTCGCGCTTGCCGTCGTTCATGACCGACATCCTGATTTTGGCGCCCGAATCCGCATGAAGAACCAAATGCCAAAAATGGCCCTCAAACTCCTGCTGCGTTAGGGTAACTTCAACCACGTTCTCTCGATCCGTGGAACCCAAAAAATCAATCGCCTCAGGCCGCACAAAAACGATGGCCTTATCTCCTGCCTTAAGGGGTGCAACGGTCGAGGTGCGCGCACGGAAGACTCCACAGGGCGTCTCCACGGTGGCGATGCCGTCCTCTACTGTTTTGACGCTTCCCGAGAACGAATTATTCTCGCCGACAAAGGAAGCCACAAACGCCGTCTCTGGATGATCATATACAGTCGTGCCGTCACTGATCTGGTCGATCACGCCCTCACGCATCACGGCCACGCGGTCCGACATGGTGAGTGCTTCGCCCTGATCATGAGTGATGTAGATAAACGTAATGCCGGCCCTTTGTTGGATTGCACGTAATTCGGTACGCATATGCTGGCGGAGCTTCAGATCAAGCGCAGAGAGTGGCTCGTCCAGCAACAACACCTCGGGCTCCGCACAAAGCGCACGCGCTACCGCTACACGCTGCTTTTGTCCTCCCGAGAGCTCATTAACCATCTTGTCACCCTGACCTGGAAGCGCAACCAACTCCAGCAACTCGTCGGCCTTTTTTCGGCGAGAGGCCTTATCGACGCCTTTCACCTCCAGCGCAAACGAAATGTTTTCCCAAACGCTCATGAGAGGAAAAAGCGCCAGATTCTGAAAGATCAAAGCGGTCGGCCGATGATTGGGGCCGATCCCCGCCATATTCTGGCCGCCGATCAATACACGACCCTGACTGGGCTCCTGGAATCCAGAAATCGCTCTTAGCAAAGTGGTCTTTCCACAACCAGAGGGTCCCAGAAAGCTAAAGAATTCACCACCCTGAATGGTGAGATTTGCATCGCGCACCGCGACGAAATCGCCGAACTGCACCCAAACATTATCGAGCTGAACGTCAGCGCTCATCGCATTACTCTATCGCTGAAAAAATTGTGGCGCTAAGGATCCTAGCGCCACGAGGTTTCGAACCAACGCCCTCGACCCAATGTCGAGGGCGTTGTGCCACTTAGGCGTTTACGAACTTATTGCGATATTCCGTACGAACGTCGGCATACCATTGCGGCTCTTTGGGCCAAGGCCACAGATTGGCCAGGGAGTCCCCAGGATAGATCTGGTTAAACCACTTGCCGTAGTCCGCACTGGCGTGTTTGTCCGCGCCTAACACGGCGGAGTTATAGCCGTGCTGACCCCAACCATCCACACCACCACCATCGATGGATCGACCAGCAGCAACGGGATCGAAGCAGAAATCAAGGAACGCGTAGGTTTCCTCAATGTTCTCAGCCCCGGAAGAGATCGTAAGACCATCTACCCAAGCCAGGGACCCTTCAATTGGCGCGCGATAAATAACCGGCTTTCCTTCTTTCATCTGAACCGTCGGCGGGCCATCCCAGGTCTGACCCACAACCACGCCACCTGACATAAAGCCGTTTTTCTGGCTATCCGCATCGTTCCAGAACAATTTCACCTGACTCTTGTTCTTGATGCAGAAATCAGTAACCACCTGCCAGGTCTTTCGCATGGTGGCCTCGTCTTCATAGGCCTTACGCATAGCACCGGGCTCGAGGGCGCCAGTCGTTTCGAGGTACAGGCCCGCTCCGAGCATACCGGAGTGCGGACGCATCATCGTCTTGCCCTCCATCTCTTTATTCCAGATGTCGCCATAGCTCGGCATCTCGCCAGCGCGGGCGGGTGTCCACTTGTCAGACCGCCAAGCGATGCCCTCAGTGCCCCAAATCTGCGGCAGCCAGTGCGAACCCTTGCCACCGAAGTTCCACTCGTTGTCGCCGACGGCCAGCATCGCCGGGTTCAGCAACTTGACGTTCGGGATACGACCGTAGTCAATCGGCTGGATCAGGCCCAGTGGTTCCCATTGCAGTGAGCGCATATTGGTCGGACTGCACACGTCGAAGCCTTTACCCTTCGTCGCTTTCATCTTGTTGATGATCTCTTCGTTGGATCCAATACCCGTGAAGTTCACGGTGATACCGGTCTTCTCTTTAAACGCGGCGAGAAATCCGGGTGGGCAGTAATCGGACCAGAGAAGTACATTGACTTCGCCGGACGACGCCAACACCTTCGGGCTTACGATCCACGGCCCTACGGCAGCCGCGGTAGATACCGCCGCCGTTTTCTTTACAAACGATCTTCGTCCTTGATTGAACTTGTTTTCTGACACTGTATCCTCCTAAGTGGTTTACCCATTCAGAAATAACACCCCGGGTTTTCGCCCGGACCCTTACTAACTCAGTTTTGCTCGCTTTCAAAGTAGCCGGTTGTGCAAGCGCCGGTCACTCTATCGATTGTTTATTTCAAAACTGTTTCAAGTCATTCTACTCCTATTGCAGGCAGTCAGCGGAATCGGTTACCGGCCGCTCGTTGCGGCACCTAATATCAGTATTCAGCGAGGGTCTTGCGGATCACCTCGCATATCCGATCAATATGATGACGCTCGCAGATGAGCGGTGGGGCAATCAAAGCCGCATCCCCTGTCATCTTGATGTGCAATCCATTCTTGAAAAGGCGCTTTTGAAAATCCAGCCCCCTCACGCCGGGATTACCCATCGGCTCCAGATCCACCCCTGCAAATAGACCGTATCCTCGTATATCGGTGATCAGCGGGATATCACTCAGGGCAAACACCTGATCCAGGAAATAGTCGGTCATGTCAGCTGCCCGGCCGATGAGATCCTCTTTTTCGAAGATATCCATAGTAGCAATGCCTGCCGCACAGGCAGCGGGATGAGCCGAATAGGTGTATCCATGGAAAAACTCGATGGCGCCATCCGGGGAAGCATCAGCGATCGCGTTATAGACCTTGTCGCTCACTGCCACGGCGCCCATGGGCTGGGCCGCATTGGTTAGTGCTTTGGCCATCGTCATAATGTCCGGGGTCACGCCAAAGGCCTGCGAGGCGAAGGGCGTTCCCATACGGCCAAAGCCACAAATGACCTCATCAAAAATCAAGAGGATGCCGTGTTGATCGCAGATTTCGCGAAGTCGCTCGAGGTATCCTTTCGGCGGAACCAGGCATCCTGTGGAACCAGCCACCGGCTCCACGATACATGCGGCGATGGTGTCCGGTCCATAGTTCATAGCGATTCGCAGCAGATCATCCGCGAGCTCAAGACCCGATTCGGGCTGGCCCTTTACGAAACGGTTCTCTGGTAACCACGTGTGGCGCATGTGCACGACGCCCGGAACGCCCGGGCCGAAGGCCTGTCGATTCTTGATCATGCCGCTGAGTGAAACACCGCCCATGTTCACGCCATGGTAAGCGCGCTCACGTGAGACAAAACGCTGACGCTGACCATCACCGCGGGCGTAGTGATAGGCGTACACGATCTTCATTGCGGTCTCTACCGCTTCGGAGCCCGAGTTCCCAAAGAAGATGTGGTCGAGGCCATCGGGGGTCAGTTTGGCTACGCGTCGCGCGAGCTCGAAGGCCAAAGGCTGCGCTAACTGGAACGACGGCACATACGCCGACTGCTTCATCTGTTGATAGACAGCCTCCGCAATCTCCGGTCGGCTATGTCCAGCGGCGCAGCAGAAAAGCGCCGACGAGCCATCCAGGATGCGTTCGTCCGCATCGTTATACATGTAGCACCCTTCGCTTCTCACAACGATCCGAGGATCTGCCTTGAAATCCCGGTTCGACGTGAAGGGCATCCAGTAGTTCTCGAGAAATTCCGGGTCGTATCTCATTATTTTTCTTCCTAAAATCGGCTGATAGAGTCGTTTGGCCAGTACGTTGGCCTTTAAAATCTAGGCTAACGTTAATCTTAGCGATCCCGCCCACATAGGGCCAATTCTTTTTCAGAAATGAGTCCAGCAATCCCCGACCGACTGTTCGAGCTCGACAGCGATAGTTCGGCCAATCTACAGAGCCAGATCCAGGAGATGCTGGTGAAGGCGATTCTCGACGGGCAGATCCCCGCCGGGTCGGCCATGCCCTCTGGCCGTAAACTCGCTGAGCAGCTAAAAGTGGCACGAAATACCGTGGTTCTGGTGTACCAGCGCCTGGTCGACGAGGGATTTCTGGTCGCACGCGAACGAAGCGGTTATTTCGTCAGCGACGATATTCTTTTGGACCGACTGTCGCCTGCGAGACAAACCCGGCCGGCCGAAAGTGTTATCGACTGGGGAGCCAAGCTGCGGTTCCAACCGACGCTTCAGCGCAATCTGAGCAAGCCCTCGGACTGGTCCCGCTATCCCTATCCTTTTATATACGGACAGATTGACCCCAATCTTTTTCCCGTGAATGAGTGGCGTGAGTGCTGTCGGGATGCCGCCACCGTGGGGGCCATCCGACAGTGGTCAACTGATCGAATTGATCAGGACGATCCAGAATTAATTGAGCAAATTCAGAGTCGCATCCTGCCAAGGCGTGGGGTATGGGCCCATCCGGATGAGATTCTGGTCACGCTCGGTGCTCAACAGGCGCTTTACCTCATTGCCGATCTGCTCCTCGATGAGCACCAAACGGTCGCTATTGAAGAGCCGGGGTACCCAGACGCACGCAACATATTTCTGTCTCGAACCGCGAGACTAAAACCCATTCAGGTTGACCATGAGGGGCTTATCCCCACCGACGAACTTGCGCAGTGCCAATGTCTTTATTTGACCCCCAGCCACCAGTTTCCCACCACCGTCACCCTCAGTCGGCAGCGACGCGAGACCCTGTTAATGGCTGCTCGAGACGACGATTTCGTTATCATCGAGGATGACTACGAAAGCGAACACAACTTTAAAGGCGGTCCGACCCCCGCCCTGAAAAGTCTGGATCGTGATGGCGTCGTGATCTACATCGGCAGCTTATCGAAAACGCTCGCACCCGGACTGCGAGTTGGCTTTATGACCGGTCCCGCGCACTTCATTCGAGAGGCCCGAGTGCTCCGACGCCTGATGAGTCGACACCCCCCAGCGAACAACCAGTTCATCGTGGCGCAATTTCTGAAGCGAGGCTATCACGACGCGCTGATCCGGCGTCTAAGCCACTCCCTTAGCGATCGCTGGCACACCCTTCGGGGATCACTCGCAGAGCATCTGCCGGACTGGCATGTCAGCCCTTCTACTGGCGGATCCTCTTTCTGGATACAAAGCCCGCAACCGCTCGACACGCTAGACCTGCAGCGCCGCTGTGCTTCAGAGGGTCTTCTTTTCGAGGCCGGTGATGTCTTTTTCTCGGAGCGTCCCGCTCCAAAAAACTGTATTCGGCTCGGGTTTTCATCGATCCCCGTTGATCGTATCAATCAGGGCATCCGTACCCTGGCCGATACGGTTGCCAAAACCCGCGGCGGCTAACCCGCGGCGGCTCCATCGCTATCAAGATCGCCATCAGGCCACTCTGGCATATCCCGCACGAGCGGGCTGGCCCTATTTTAAAACCCTACATTCGATAGACTTTCGGGCCATTGACCGAGGGTCTGATCCTCTGGGCCGTGCGCACAGGTTTGAACCGTCTCAGGATCCCCAGATAGAGAGATCAGAAGCCGACTTTAATTCGCCGCCATCGCATTCGAGCGCGAAGACCAATTTTCACATCGCATTTAATTCAATCAGCCTGGGAGAAACACCTATGAAGATGACCACAGAAGAGGCATTCGTAAAAGTGCTGCAGATGCATGGTATTGAACATGCCTTCGGCATTATCGGCTCTGCGATGATGCCGATATCGGATCTCTTTCCAGAAGCGGGGATTAAATTTTGGGACTGTGCACACGAATGCAATGCCGGCATGAGTGCCGACGGGTACTCCCGGGCCACCGGCAAAATGAGCATGGCAATTGCTCAGAATGGTCCCGGCATTACCAATTTCGTGACCCCAGTCATGACTGCCTACTGGAACCACACCCCGCTTCTGCTGGTCACCCCGCAAGCCGCCAATAAGACCATCGGCCAAGGTGGATTCCAGGAGGTTAGGCAGATGGCCATCTTTCAGGACCTGGTCTGCTATCAGGAGGAGGTTCGTGACCCCTCCCGAATCGCGGAAGTGCTTAATCGAGTGATAGAAAAAGCCCGCCGCGGTTCTGCACCAGCGCAGATCAACGTTCCCCGGGACTACTGGACGCAGGTCATCGACATCGAACTGCCACAAGTGATTCGGATCGAGCGCTTTCCCGGAGGGGAAGACGCCATTGCCCAGGCCGCTGCGCTTCTGTCGGAGGCGCAGTTCCCGGTTATCCTGAATGGCGCGGGCGTGGTTCTCAGCGGCGCCATTGCCGCGTCCGCGGCTCTGGCTGAGAAACTGGACGCGCCGGTCTGTTGTAACTATCAACACAACGACGCCTTTCCAGGCTCCCACCCGCTGTCGGTTGGGCCTTTGGGGTATAACGGATCAAAGGCGGCGATGGAACTGATTTCGAAAGCAGACGTGGTGCTTGCCCTTGGGACTCGCCTGAACCCCTTCTCGACCCTCCCGGGGTATGGCATCGATTACTGGCCGAAAAATGCCAGACTCATTCAGGTGGACATCAACGCCGATCGAATTGGGCTCACCAAACGGGTTGACGTCGCGATTCAAGGCGATGCGCGTCGTGTCGCAGAGCAACTTCTGGCTAAACTTTCTTCCGGGGCCGGTGACTTGGGTCGCGAGGCACGCCAAAAAGAGATCGCGCAACGAAAATCGGCGTGGGCAGAAGAACTCAGCAAGATGGATCATGAGGATGATGATCCCGGCACAACCTGGAACCAGCGCTCGCGTGACAGCCAGCCGGAGCGTATGTCACCGCGACAGGCCTGGCGCGCCATCATGGAAGCGCTGCCCAAAGATGCCATCGTTTCTTCTGATATTGGCAATAACTGCGCTATTGGTAATGCCTACCCCAGCTTTGAGCAAGGTCGTAAGTATCTGGCGCCAGGCTTATTTGGACCGTGTGGCTACGGGTTTCCATCCATTCTGGGCGCGAAAATCGGATGCCCGGATGTTCCCGTTGTTGGCTTCGCGGGCGACGGCGCGTTTGGTATTTCCATGAATGAAATGACCGCCTGCGGTCGAAATGAATGGCCACCGATCACCATGATTATCTTCCGCAATTATCAGTGGGGCGCCGAAAAACGGAACACCACCCTCTGGTATGAGGACAACTTTGTCGGGACCGAACTCAACGTAGGGGTCGAGTACGCCAAGGTGGCCGATGCATGCGGTGTTAAGGGCGTTAAAGCCGAAACGATGGAAGGCCTTACCGCAGCATTGAAAACCGCCATTGATGAGCAAATGAATAAAAACGTTACCACCTTCATCGAGGTCGTGCTGAATCAGGAGTTGGGCGAGCCTTTCCGTCGGGACGCGATGAAAGCTCCAGTCGCCGTGGCAGGCATCGATCCGAAAGACATGCGACCCCAGCAGGTTCTGTAGCCAGCGGCATTAGAACTTTCGAGACCTTTTGCTGATTCGGCCATATTTTGTCTTTAAAGGAGAGACCCATATGAAAATCGGAGTACCTAAGGAGATCAAGAATCATGAATACCGGGTCGGCATGACGCCACCGAGCGTGCGCGAGGCGGTCGCACACGGGCACGGCGTAATGGTCCAGACCCATGCGGGTGAGGGTATTGGGGCAACCGATGACGACTATCGATCTGCCGGTGCCACGATCATTGACGAGCCTGCCGATATCTTTGCAGCGGCAGATATGATTGTGAAGGTCAAAGAACCTCAGTCGAACGAGCGGAAGATGCTTCGAGAGCATCAGATCCTCTTCACGTATCTTCATCTCGCTCCGGATCCAGATCAGACCAAAGACCTTGTTGATAGTGGAGCGACCTGCATCGCTTACGAAACTGTCACATCACCGTTTGGTGGCCTTCCCCTGCTTGCCCCTATGTCCAAAGTTGCTGGTCGTATGGCGATTCAGGCCGGAGCGCACTGTCTTGAGCATCCCCACGGTGGGCGGGGCATTCTGCTTGGCGGTGTTCCTGGAGTCGACCGAGGCAAGGTGGTCATCCTCGGCGCAGGAGTCGTCGGCAAACATGCGGCCGCGATTGCTGTGGGTATGGGTGCTGACGTTTGGGTTGTTGACCGCAGCCCGGAGGTGATCGAGGCCCATTGGCAACAGTTCGGACGCTCAACCCATACCGTGTTCTCGACGCAGGACGCTGTGGAGAAACATGTGCTGGATGCAGACCTCGTGATCGGAGGTGTATTAATCCCGGGTGCATCCGCTCCCAAACTGGTCACCCGCGAAATGGTCTCAGCAATGAAGCCAGGATCCGTGATCGTCGATGTCGCCATCGATCAGGGGGGGTGCTGTGAAACGTCAAAGGCCACCACGCATGCCGATCCCACTTACGTCGTGGACGACGTGATTCATTATTGTGTTGCAAACATGCCCGGCGGCGTTCCCCGAACATCAACCTATGCGCTTAATAATGTCACGCTACCGCATATCCTGCGACTGGCGGACCATGGCTATAAAGAGGCGCTTAAGGCGGATACTCATCTTTGCAACGGACTGAATGTCCACGCGGGACACATCACCAATGCAGAGGTGGCTCGGGATCTGGGCTACGACTATAAAGCGCCTTCGCAGTTTCTCGGCTAGCGAATCCGCCGGTACAAAAAACCCGCCGCTGCCGCAAAACCCAATGTCGGTAATGTGGCGCCCAACAGCGGCGGGAGCTTATAAACAATAACGATGTACCCGAGCGCTTTACTGGCGGCAAAAAATACGATGCCAATCATGATGCCTACAAAAAGGTTGCGTCCCATGCGATTGGCCCGGATGCTCCCGAACACAAAAGGAATCGCAAGAAGCAGCATAACCGCAATCGCAAGCGGCAGCGTCAGCTTGGACCAGTAAGCCAGTTCGAAGCTGCGCGCGTCCTGCAAATTGGTCAGCAAGTGCGCAATGTATTTACGCAACTGCAGAACCGATAACTGATCGGGCTGAACAAGAAAAACGGACATGGTCTGAGGCGTCACGGAGGTCTGCCAGCGTGCTTTTTGCGCTGCGCTCACCTCGGTAAATCCATCCTCATCTATCAGCGTCTGCCTTACTCCGTCCAGATCCCAGGCGTCTTCTGCATACGCACCCCGGTCGGCATGCACCAGGGCCCGCAGTTGGCTCATGGTGTCAAATTGGAAGACCCGGATATCCCTCAAGCTTAAGTCGGGCAGAACCTCTCGCACGTTCACGAAGGTGCCCCCGTCCCGCATCCACAGGCCCGAGTTCGATTTTTGCTCAATATTCTGCTCAAGCGCCTGCGCCCGGCCACGCTGAGCCAACGTCTCTGTCCAGGGCGTTAAAAACTCACCAATCACTAAACCCACCAGCGCGAGCACCAGGCCGAGCTTTAAAACGGCTCCTGTGATCTGCCCTATCGAAACGCCACTCGCCCGCATGACGATGAGCTCAGAGTCAAGCGCTAATAAGGACAGGCCCATGATCGCGCCGATCAATACAGCCATGGGAAACACCTCATACAAAATCCGGGGCGTGCTCAACCCCACGTAACGAAGAGCGTCCCAGAGTGAATAGTTTCCAGTACCTAGGTAAGAGACCTGATCGATCAGCGTAACGAAGGCGAAGATACCGGCCAGCACAGCGATGACGACCAGAATCTGATTCAGGAGCACGCGGGCGAGATACAGATCAAGGATACGCATGAAAAACCTAAGCAGGCCGGACTTTTTGTCGAGTGGCTCGCAAAAGCGGAATCAATGGTCGATCCTTAGCCCGACACCAAAATAGGTAGCCGCCTATTGCCGCAACGACAAGATGCACCAGCACTAGCCCCACGATAGCGCCGGTACCGCTAAGGGGTATCCGAGCGCAAGCCATCGTCACCAGATTCGTATAGGTAAAGTACACCAGTAGGGCCGTAAACATCGATACATACCGATTGCTCCTCGGCTCTACGCGCCCCAGACCCAAGGCGAAGATCATTAGTACCGGCAGCACCACCACTTTTGAAAAGCGCCAGGCCAATTCTTTGTGTTCGTAGGGGCCGCCTGACTTCAAAAGCCTGGACGTCTCCCAGCCGTGCAACGGGAAGCGCACCGGCGCAGCCGCTGTGGCCCGATCTCGAAGCGTGTAGCGCTCGAAATTAATCACCCGATACACGCTATCGCCGGGCTCACCCTCGTAGCGAACACCCTCTTCAAGAACCAGAAACACCTGTCCCTTGTTCTCGTCGACGTGACGATAGGCTTTCTTCGCGAGCACAATACCCTCTTTTCCGCCGTCGGAGCCCCAGGCAAATATCCCTTCATACTGATCGGCGACATCACTTAACCGCTCAACAAAATATACGCCGCGCCCCGCGCGAGTCTCGGTAAAGACCCCGGGGCTGATGCCAATGATGTCCGTGCGAGTCTTGAGCTCATGCTCAAGCGCGCCCACAGCCCGCACCGCCATGGGTCCCACCAGAATCGAAAAGCCGCCAACGATAAGCGTGCCGACCAGAACTAAAAAAGCAGTCGGCCGAATAAGATGAGACAGTCCCAAGCCGGAGGCCGCCATGATGGTCAATTCGTTCTCACGACTCCAGCGACCCAGAACTAACAGCATGGCCACAAACATCATCAGCGGCAGGATCACGTCCATATAGGCGATCACCTTCAGGAACAGCAGCAGAAATATGCTGTCCACTGGGATAACACCCTCAGCCGCCTGCCGAAGAAACCCCAGAACACGAACAACGAGAAAAATACAGAAGATGACGGCGGTAACCGCTGAGCTGGTCAACAAGACCTCCCGAGCAAGCGCCCTGCGAAGAATCATCTCTGGATTTACCCCCTTCGAGGCTGTAAGAGCTTTGACATGACAGCGAAGCAGACCCGACAATAGAGCGTATTTTACGTTAAACCTTAAAGCCGGCCCACGACAGCTCGCCTCATTTGGGTCAGGATCGAAATACGAGAAAGGAAAGAATGAAAATTCAACTGGCGTCCGTCGATGTATCAACCACACAAACCGACTGTCTAATTATCGGGGTGCGAAAATCAGGCGATCAAAGCCCTAGCGCACGCAAAATAGAAAAAAGCGCTAATGGTCTTATCCAGTCGCTCATCAAATCGGGTGATATGGATGGAAGTGCCGGAAGTTTTGTCCTGATTCCCGCCCCGCAGGGCCTCAAGGCCAAACGGCTTCTTCTGGTTGGGGTAGGCGAGAAACCGAATGCAGATGATCTCTTTAATGCCGCAACAGTTGCCGCTCGTCAGTTATGCCGCACCCCGTCGGTAAGCGCCGTTTCGGCTCTCGCGGAGATATCCGTTGCCGATCTCGACATTCAGGCGCGATGCAGAATTATTGGACAGGCTATTCATAACGCCCGATATCGATTCACTCAACTCAAAACCACCAAGGGCAAAGGTGGAAAAAGCGGGCAGTCAGCACTCGCTAGGGTGACGCTGCTCAGCCCCGGATCGCAACAATCTGCCGCGGCTAAAGCCGGCGTGAAAGAGGCAAACGCCATTTCAAGCGGGGTAAATCTGGCAAAGGAGCTGGGTAACCTGCCCGGCAATATCTGCACGCCCACATACCTTGCGAAAGAGGCCAAAAAACTTGTCCGAAGTCACGGCTTAAAAGTGAAGGTCCTTGATGAAAAGCAGATGAAGGCGCTCAAGATGGGCTCGTTGCTTTCGGTCTCTAGAGGCAGTCGGGAGCCGGCAAAGTTCATCATCATGGAGTATCACGGCGGCCGACAAGGCGATGCGCCAGTGGTGCTCGTGGGCAAGGGTCTAACCTTTGACGCAGGCGGCATTTCGTTAAAGCCAGCCGCGGCGATGGACGAAATGAAATACGACATGTGCGGCGGCGCGAGCGTTTTTGGTGCGTTGGTCGCAGCGGCGGAGCTTAACCTCAAACTGAATGTAGTCGGCATCGTACCCAGCTCAGAAAACCTGCCCGATGGTGCCGCCAATAAGCCGGGGGATATTGTGACGAGCATGTCTGGCAAGACCATCGAGATCCTGAACACGGACGCCGAGGGCCGACTGATCCTCTGTGACGCGTTAACCTATGCAGAACGATACAAACCCGCAGCGGTGATCGATATTGCAACCCTCACCGGAGCGTGCGTTGTTGCGCTTGGCCATCCCGCGACGGGCCTTTTCTCGCCTGATGACAAACTTGCCGCCGAGTTGCTGGAATGCGGCGATCAGGCGCGGGATCGGGCCTGGCGGATGCCTATCTGGAACGAGTATCAAAAACTGCTGGAGAGTCCTTTCGCGGATATGGCCAATATCGGCGGCCGCACCGCCGGCGCCGTTACCGCAGCCTGCTTTCTGGCACGTTTCACAACTAACATGAGCTGGGCTCATCTTGATATTGCCGGCACCGCCTGGAACGGCGGCGGCGCGAAAGGGTCTACCGGCCGACCCGTCCCGCTGCTCACCCGCTTCTTGATTAACCGGGCCTCGAAGCGCTGATTGACTTATGCCCTGTCGTGTTGATTTTTACGTGACCTCATCGACCGGAAGTGACGATCGATTGGCACTCGCCTGCCGGGTGGTGGAGAAAGCCTACAAGTCTGGTAAAGCGGTTTATCTGTACTGCGAAAACCCTGAGCAGATGAACCAGATGGACGAAAAGCTCTGGACGTTTTCGCAGAGTAGTTTTGTGCCCCACGCCTTATTAGGTGCCCAGGATGACCTTACCCCAGTGACGTTGGGGTGTGATAATCCCAGCGCTGACTTGGGAAACATTGTCGTGTCACTGGCATCGGTGCCGGTACACACGTTCGACCAATTCTCCCGGGTGGCAGAGATCGTCGGCGCCGAGGAACCCGAGCGCCAGGCAGCGCGGGAACGGTTTAAGTTCTATCGCGACAGCGGCATTGAACCAACCACTCATAAGGTTTAGACGCGAAGGACACGCTAGTGGGTGAAGAAAGAGACCGCAGTCTACTTATTGAAGAGTTGGAAGCGCTGGGTAACCTTATAAACGGCGAATCCGCAGATTCCCGTGCCGGTACACCTGCGACCGCTCTGGAGGTCACACATACGACGGGAATCACGAAAGAGGCCAAGCCGTCCGCATCGACCGACACCGCCGCCGAGTCAGGCCCCAGCGGCCCAGAAACGGTAGACATGTTTTCCTCATCGTCCAGCGAGGAGCAATCGGCCGGTTACCTGGACGAGCTGGTCGATGAACTGCTTGGCGTTATTGAAAAACGCCTGTCTATGCATTCAGGAGAGTCTCTGCCAGAACCCCTGCGCGACGCGCTATCGGAGGATATTCGCGCCCGCCTGACACCCTGGTGGAGCGATCAGTAGAGCGCTTCAAAAACACCCGGCGGAAACGCCCCCTAAAGCACGCTTTCCTCTTAACCATAACTTGATTTCTTAATTACTGTGGCTGACGACGATTCCAGCAAGACATACGACCCCCACGCTATAGAGCAAAAGCTTTACGAGGCGTGGGAACAAGAAGGCGCATTCGCTCCGACTGGGGACGGCCCCGCATTTTGTATTGCCATACCGCCGCCGAACGTTACAGGCAGTCTGCATATGGGCCATGCTTTCCAAGACACGATCATGGATGCCCTCATTCGTTATCACCGGATGAAGGGAGACCGGACGCTGTGGCAGGCCGGCACTGACCATGCGGGCATTGCTACTCAGATGGTCGTTGAGCGGCAGCTTAATGCGAACGGGCAAACGCGCCACGATCTCGGTAGAGAGGCATTCATTGAGAAGGTCTGGCAATGGAAGGCCGAGTCTGGGGGCACGATCACCCAACAACTCCGCCGTATGGGGGCATCGCTCGACTGGAGTCGGGAGCGCTTTACGATGGACGAAGATCTGTCGGCTGCGGTTCGGGAGGTGTTCGTACGACTCTACGAGGAGGATCTCATCTACCGCGGCAAACGGCTGGTCAATTGGGACCCGGTATTACACACCGCCTTGTCCGACCTTGAGGTGGTTTCTGAGGAAGAAGCCGGGTCGCTTTGGCACCTGCGCTATCCCCTTCAAAACGGGCAGGGATACGTCGTGGTGGCCACCACCCGTCCAGAGACCATGCTGGGTGACACCGCCGTTGCGGTCCATCCAGACGACGAGCGATATCGGGATCTCGTCGGGCAGCACATTGAGTTGCCACTCTCGGGCCGAACCATTCCCATCATCGCGGATGATTATGTCGACCCCGAATTTGGCACCGGATGCCTCAAGATCACCCCGGCGCACGACTTCAATGACTATGAAGTCGGCGCGCGCCACCAAATGGAGCCGATCAACATCCTCGATCCCAATGCGGCCATTGATTTACCCGGTTCGCCCTATCATGGCCTTGATCGCTTCGCGGCGAGAAAAGCGATCGTGGCTGATTTACAGGCCCAGGGTTTAATTGACAGGATCGTTGATCACTCACTGATGGTGCCCCGAGGTGATCGCACGCAAGCTGTCGTCGAACCCTACCTGACCGATCAATGGTTTGTTCGGGCGAAACCGCTGGCGGACCCTGCCATCCAGGCGGTCGAAGACGGTCGCATTCGCTTTGTTCCAGAGAACTGGACTCGAACCTATTTTGAGTGGATGCACAATATCCAGGACTGGTGCATCTCAAGGCAGATATGGTGGGGTCATCGGATACCCGCATGGTATGACGAGCAAGGGAACATTTTTGTCGCGCTTGATGCCGAAGAAGCACATCGTAAGGCGCACCAGCATCATGGCAAAAATGTCTCCTTGCGCCAGGATGATGATGTGTTGGATACGTGGTTCTCTTCTGCCCTATGGCCTTTCTCGACGTTGGGATGGCCGCAGTCCACGCAAACGCTTAAGACCTTCTATCCGACCAACGTTCTGGTCACCGGCTTTGACATCATCTTCTTCTGGGTGGCCCGAATGATCATGTTTGGTCTCAAATTTGCGGGCGACGTGCCTTTTCACGAGGTTTACGTTCATGGCCTGGTGCGTGACTCCGATGGACAGAAAATGTCCAAATCAAAAGGCAACGTGCTTGACCCCCTGGACCTTATTGACGGCATCGAACTTGATGCGCTGGTAGAAAAGCGAACCTCGGGCCTAATGCAACCCCAAATGGCCAAACGGATAGCAGAGGCTACTCGAAAGCAGTTTCCCAAAGGGATCCCCTCTTTTGGAACAGATGCGCTGCGCTTTACCTTTGCCAGCCTGGCCACACAAGGGCGAGATATTCGCTTCGATCTCGGGCGTATCGAGGGCTTCCGGAACTTCTGCAATAAGCTTTGGAATGCCGCGCGATTCGTCGAAATGAATACAGAAGCGGTCCAGCAGGCAAAGATGCCCGACACACCGTCCGGGGCTGCCGAACGCTGGATCCAGACCCGTTTGTCTGAGGTGTGTGAGGCTACCATGGAGTCAATGCGGGCCTACCGCTTTGATCAGGTGGTGCAAACGCTTCACGCGTTTGCGTGGGATGAATTTTGCAGCTGGTATCTGGAGATTGCGAAAATTCAACTGTCCGATCCGAATGTTTCATCATCCGAAAAAGAGCAGGTCCGCCATACGCTTGTAGCCACTCTGGAGAGCACGCTACGCCTCCTGCATCCCCTGATGCCATTTATCACCGAAGCGCTATGGTTGCGACTTAAAGAGCGGGCAGCGACATCCGGCCCGTCCGTCATCCAGCAACCCTACCCTCAACCTGATGAGTATGCGCGGGACCGATCGGCTGTCGCCGATATTGAATGGGTAAAGAGTGTGACAGGTGGTGTGAGAAACATTCGTGGTGAGATGAACATTGATCCCCGTCAAATGCTGCCTGCGGTATTGCAGAGCGATGACCCGGAAGATCAGGATCGAATCGGAAAATATCGTCAGCTCCTGATGTCGCTCGCTCGTCTTGAGACGATCGATGCAGTCCACACAGGCATTGAGCCTGATGGAGAGCACGCCACCGCTCTGGCCGGCTCGCTCCGTATTCTTATTCCCATGGGCTCGTTAATTGATCGCGACGCCGAACTGGCACGACTATCGAAGGAAGTGGACAAACTAACCGTTGATCTGGATCGCTGCAACGCGAAGCTGGCTAACCCACAGTTTGTCGACCGGGCCCCTGCTGACGTGGTTGAAAAAGAGAAACTGAGAGCCGAGGCGCTATCCCGAGACCTCGATGCCTTGCGCTCACGCCACGAGCGAATTTCACGTCTCGCTTGATTTCCCGAGCGCCCCTTTAGAGGTAAACACTCCGTATGAGTGCCGTGAGCGCGACCGCTGCCGTCTCCACCCTTAGAACATGGTGCCCCAGAGACAAGAACCGGGCGCCTTGATTCTCAAGCATCTGGCGCTCGTCGTTATTGAAGCCTCCTTCAGGTCCTACGACCAAGCACACGGTCCTAGGCGCACTCATCGGATCCTCAAGCCAATCTCGAAGGCGTGTGCCTGACGCATCCGCAACAAACACCGGTCGCTGAGCATTAATACCGTCCACCCATTCATCGAGACGAACAGGAGACGTAAGCTCGGGTAACCAGGCCCTGTGACTCTGTTTAGCCGCTTCAATCGCCAGACGCGCCCAACGTTCATAATGCCGAGGCTTCGCCTGACTTACGCTTCGGGCGCAATGCAGCGGTGTAAACGTTCCTACGCCCACTTGCGTGAGCATGTCGATCATCGTCGCCTGGCGATCGCCCTTTGGCAGCGCGCTGAATAAATGGACATCCGGTCGTGGCCGGTCCACCACTCGCCCGCTGTCTACCCGGGCTCGAACCTCCAAAGGTTTCTGGCTGATGCCCGTAATCGTAGCGTCGGCCAGCTGGCCCTTACCATCAAATAAGGTGAGGCGATCTTCCAGCCTCAGTCGCCTCGCGCGAATGGCGTGACCTGCCTCTGAGTCAGGCAACGCGAGCTCGACGCCGACGGAAGGAATCTGCTCGACAAAAAACCAATGCGAATCGCTCATAACTTCTCTGAAAAGTAAACGTCATACCGGATGGATCGGCCCATAAAACGATGATCGGGCTCAGCGCCCAGTGGCCGTGCCGACCGGGGACGTTTTACAACGACGCGCTGGCCTGCGAAGCGTCGGGCGGTATTAAGTAAATCCACCGACCCGCTATCGGACCCGGCAATCTGGCGGAGCAACTGCTGCGCCTTGCGAGGCTGCGCCGTCTTCTTTTCTATATCCGGAAACATTGGGTCGAGAAAAATGACGTCTGCCCGATGCAACCGAGGAATCCAATCTATCGACTCCCCTTCAATTACTTGGAATCTATCCAGCCACTCCTGATCGGGGCATCGAGAAGCCGCATCGATCAGCATCAGCGAGATCAACCGGACACGCTCAATTGCAGTCACGCGATAACCGCGGCGCACAAAATCAAAACTATCGGCGCCAAAGCCGGCGGTGGCGTCGATCACCGATCGGCATTTCTTGCCAAGGGCCCGCGCCAGAAGATCTCGGGTGGCGCCCGGGTAACGACTGCGGGTCACGTCCAGTCGCAGCGGATGGCTCTTCGGCTGGCTGTAGTCACGCAAGGCGAGGCCGGATTCAGATACTTCTAGAACCAGACCGGTCAGTGCCTCCGAGCCTGCCACGAGAACCGTCCCGAGATCATCAGAAATCTGCCTCGCCTGTGCTAACGCGGCGGCGCTGTTCGCCGTAACCGTTAGTCCCTGAGGAACGAAAGAAAGCGACACGTTTTGACTCTTTTGCGGGGTTAGGATAAAACCATAGTCCCTTTCATTGTAACCACAGGCTCGAGAACTTATGGGATTCCTTAAAGGCAAACGCGCGCTTATCACCGGTGTTGCTTCAAACCGATCCATTGCATGGGGAATCGCTCAGGCCATGGCTCGAGAAGGGGCCGAACTGGTTTTGACCTATGAGAATGACAAGCTGGGCGGGCGCGCCGAGAAATTTGCTGCCGAACTGGGATCCAGCAAGACCATTCGCTGCGATGTATCTCAAGATGCCGATATTCAGGCCATGCAGGAGTCACTCGCTCAGCACTGGGACCGTCTCGATATTCTGGTTCATTCCATTGCCTACGCGCCTCGAGAAGAGCTCGAGGGAATGTATCTAGATGCCGTCACTCGTGAAGGATTTCGGACCGCGCACGAAATAAGCTCTTACAGTTTTGCTGCTCTCGCTCGAGCGGTGCGGCCGATGATGATCCCTGGAGGCGCGATGCTGACCTTAAGCTACATCGGGGCCGAACGGTCTATGCCCGGGTACAACGTAATGGGACTGGCCAAAGCCAGTCTGGAAGCGAACGTGCGCTATCTCGCGCAATCGCTTGGTCCTGAGGGTATTCGTGTTAATGGGGTTTCGGCAGGGCCGATCAAGACGCTCGCGGCATCCGGTATCAAAGGACTGAAGCAAATGCTTCATTTTTATGAGGTCACCGCTCCACTCGGCCGGGGCGTCACGATTGAGGAAGTCGGCAACACCGCGGCCTTTCTCTGTTCTGACCTCGCGTCCGGCATCACGGGAGAGATTACCTACGTAGACGGCGGGTTCAATACCGTCGGAATCAGCCCGAACGTGGCTAACGACGCGGCCGGCTAGCCGCTGGCGGTCTCGAGAAAGCTAGAGATTTTCCTCGAAAATCTGAACCTCGGCTGATGCGCGAAGCGCTCTGCTGACGCCCGAATACAGCTCTTCACCCACGCGAACCTCGATAAGCGTCTTAACCTGGTCCGCTTCGGCTTCGGTTATCGCCGCTGGGTCGCCAGGCACCACGGCATCAAGTCGATAAATGACATAAGTCGATCCCAGTCTTGAGGCGCCAAAGGCGGATGCGTTGTTTGTCGGCGCAGCGGCCGAGTAAATTACGCCGGCGACTGCTCGCTCCTTCGGATCCGTAATACTCTCTAGATCCTCCGGCAGATCCATCGACATGATGTTCTGGGTAGCAAGTACGTCCTCCCAACTCGCTCCGTTACGCATTTGATCGACCATCGTCTGGGCCGTACGTTCCTGTAACTCTGCGGCGGCTTGGGCCTTCAGATTCTCGGCAATCTCCGCACGAACCTCCTCAAAGGTCTTCTTTCGCTCATCTTGAGCGTCCGCAAAATGGATAGCGATCAGCGTGTCATTGCCTATCTCCAGCATCTCACTGTTGAGGCCATCCACGCGCACCTCGTCACTGAAGGCCGCCTCCCGCACCATGGCCTCGGCCGCCACGCCGTCACCCTGATCGCGCGAGAACCAGTCGCTGCGCGACACCGTCAATCCCAGGAAGTCCGCTGCGGGCAGAAGCGATCCGGGCTGTTCAAAAATCAGGTTCTGGAAATCCTCAGCCATGGTTACAAACTTAGCTTGGGCCCATTCACGCTGAAGCATCGTCTTAATCTCACCGCTGACCTCGTCAAAAGGCTTGGTTGTGCTTTCGCGAAGGTCGGTAAGCTGAATCACATGCCATCCATAGCGAGTGCGGACCGGCACACTGATTTCGGATTCCGTTAAGGCAAACACGGCCTCCTCGAAGGCCGGCGCCATAGTGCCCGGTCGGATAATCCCGAGATCACCTCCTCGCGCGGCCGAACCCGGATCTTGCGAGGCAATGCGGGCAATGTCCGCAAAATCTTCGCCTGAGCGAATACGCTGGATAAGCTGGTCCGCCTCGGCCTTTACCTGAGCGATGCTGTCATCGCTCGCGTCTTCAGGCACGGTGAGCAGAATATGTCTGGCCGAGCGACTTCCCGGCGCGGTGAACCGCTCCGTATTTGACTCGTAGAAGGCGAGAAGTTCAGCCTCAGACACCTCAGCCTGCGCCGCTAGATCGTCGACCGCCAAACGGATAAAGTCCACCTGAATCTGCTCAGGCTGTATGTACCGATCGGAGTGCTCATCAAACTCTTTCCGAACGGCCTCATCTGAGACCGTTGCCAGGGCATCAAAGACATCCATTTCAAGCGTTGCATAAGCGGCCCGTCGCGTCTGAAAGAGTAAGGCCACGGCGCGCTCGGTCATCGATGGCACCACCAGCGAACTACTGCTCAGACCCGCGCGAAGTTGATCCACAGCACCCTGCTGCCGCTGCTGACCCTCAAACGCCTCCAGCGTGAGTCCCGCATTTCTAACCATCTGTTCATAGCGTACCGGATCAAATTGGCCGTCTATCTGAAACGCTGAAAAAGATGCGATCCTCTCGGATAACTGGGCATCCGTCAGTCGATAACCGCGCTCCCTAAGGTATTCCGCTTGAAGATTGGAATCAATTAGTGTCTCCAGAACCTGCAACTTGAATGGCGTGCTGGCAAAGTAGTCCGCATCCACATTACGACCCATCAACTGCACCATAGCCCGACGCTGCTCCGACAGTGCCTGCTGATACATGGCCTCTTCTAGGTCTATCCCATTCACGCTGGCGACCGATACCTTGGACGCTCCCTCAAAATACGAGTTTATGCCCCACAGGGCGAAGGGAATGGAAATCAGAATGACAAGCGCCCAGGCAATCCAGCCCGAGGCTCGCTCTTTGATAGCTGTCAGCATGGTTTAAAAATTGAGTTAGCGGCGGAAGGCCGGTTTCGCGGAATCGTAGACGATTGTAGCAGGGCCCAAACCGGGGCCCGAGTCTTTTGAAACGAAGTGGCGGAGCGGACGGGACTCGAACCCGCGACCCCCGGCGTGACAGGCCGGTATTCTAACCAACTGAACTACCGCTCCAAATACGTTCCCCGACGACACACGAGGCATGGCGTCAAAACCTTGGTGGGTGCTGCGGGGTTCGAACCTGCGACCTTCGCCTTGTAAGGGCGACGCTCTCCCAACTGAGCTAAGCACCCCGCGGGCGCGCTAGTTTACGGCATCCTTCAGGCCTTTACCAGCCTTGAACTTGGGCACACGGGACGCCGCAATATTGATGCTCTCTCCAGTCCGAGGATTGCGACCCACTCGCCCCGCTCGCTCGCTCACAGAAAAAATGCCGAAGCCTGTGAGCGATACCGAGCCGCCCTGAGAGAGCGCCTGAGAGATCGTGCTAAAAACCGATTCGACGGCGGCGCTGGACTGATGCTTGTCGAGGCCCGTTTGCGATGCAACCGCGTCAATGAGGTCTGCTTTGTTCATCTTTCTTCCTACCCAAAAAACCCGTGCGGCTAATGCGTTCTCGCTGCGCCCTTTGCGGACTCATCCTCGTCGGCGGCGCCTGCGGCGGCCACGTCATCGGCTTCAACCGTCGCTATTTCCGGCATTTTTTCAAGCGCCACCGAGATGACTTCATCAATCCATCTTACCGAGATGATCTCGAGGCCACCCTTTATATTTTTGGGAATCTCTACCAGATCCTTTTCGTTTTCCTTGGGGATCAAGACGGTGGTGATACCTCCGCGATGCGCAGCGAGCAACTTCTCCTTCAGTCCGCCAATTGGCAACACCTCTCCCCGAAGCGTGATCTCTCCCGTCATGGCCACATCGGAACGAACCGCAATGCCGGTAATGGCCGAGATCACCGACGTGCACATACCAACACCCGCACTCGGTCCGTCTTTGGGAGTAGCGCCTTCGGGTACGTGAATATGTATATCCTTCTTGCCAAAGAACTCAGGATCGATACCGTATTGGGACGCCCGGGTCCGGATCACAGACATCGCGGCCTGAATCGATTCCTGCATCACATCCCCAAGCTTGCCGGTGTAGCTGTGTTTCCCTTTGCCTGGCATCACCGCCGACTCGATCGTGAGCAGTTCGCCACCGACTTCGGTCCATGCGAGACCCGTCACTTGTCCCACCCGGTTGCTCTCTTCAGCGCGGCCGTACCGATGCCGGCGCACACCGAGATACTTCGAGAGATTTCGCGCCGTTACCTGTACTCTCTTCTTTTTAGGATCGAGCAGGAGTTCTTTAGCGACCTTGCGACAAATCTTCGCAATTTCGCGATCCAGCCCCCTCACCCCGGCCTCTCGCGTGTAGTAACGCACGATGTCGGTCAGCGCCTGCTGATTGATGCTGACCTCATCATCCTTCAGCCCGTTGTTCCGGCGCTGCTTGCTAACTAGGTAATTTGTAGCAATGTTGATTTTCTCATCTTCGGTGTAACCCGAAATACGAATGACCTCCATTCGATCCAATAGGGGTCCCGGGATATTCAGGGTGTTGGCGGTGGCGACAAACATCACCTCGGACAGGTCGTAGTCGACCTCAAGGTAGTGATCGCCGAACTTATGGTTCTGCTCGGGATCTAACACCTCCAATAATGCTGACGACGGATCCCCCCTAAAGTCCATCGACATCTTGTCTACCTCATCCAGCATGAACAAGGGATTTCGGGTGCCCGACTTGGCCATGTTTTGGATAATCTTTCCGGGCATCGATCCAATATAGGTCCGACGATGGCCTCGGATCTCCGCCTCGTCGCGAACGCCTCCCAGGGACATGCGCATGAACTTCCGGTTGGTTGCCCGGGCGATCGACTCTCCCAACGAGGTCTTACCCACACCGGGAGGGCCGACGAGACAAAGAATCGGCCCTTTCACTTTATTAATCCGCTGCTGAACGGCGAGATATTCAAGGATCCGCTCTTTGACTTTTTCCAGTCCGTAGTGATCGGCTTCGAGGATCTCCTCCGCCTTGACCAGCTCTTTCGAGACGCGGCTGCGTTTTTTCCACGGCACCTGAGTCAGCCATTCGATGTAGTTGCGAACGACGGTGGCCTCGGCAGACATCGGTGACATCATCTTAAGTTTTTTAAGCTCCGCCTCCGCCTTTTCGCGCGCCTCGGTAGGCATGCCAGCCTTTTCCACCTTTTGCTGCAGTTCCTCCATCTCATTAGGCGCATCGTCCATCTCGCCCAACTCTTTCTGGATGGCCTTCATCTGCTCATTCAGGTAATACTCGCGCTGACTTTTCTCCATCTGCTTCTTCACGCGACCGCGCAATCTCTTCTCGACCTGCAGCAGATCAATCTCGGATTCCATGATGCCGAGGATATGCTCAAGACGCTCGGCCACGTCCCCGAGCTCAAGGATCTTCTGCTTGTCCTCGTTGCGCAACGTCAAATGCGCGGCAATGGTATCCGCCAGGCGCCCCGGATCATCGATCCCAGAAAGTGATGTCAGCACCTCAGGGGGAATTTTGGAATTCAGTTTGACGTACTGTTCAAACTCGGATGTGACGGTGCGCGTAAGAACCTCCCCCTCTCGCTCATCGAAGGTGCCCTCCGCAACCGCCGTGGCATCCACAACAAAACTGTCCTCGGTTTCGACGTAATCCGTAATCACCGCTCGCGAAATACCCTCCACGAGCACTTTTACCGTGCCGTCGGGCAGCTTGAGCAACTGGAGAATGTTAGCGACCGTGCCGACGCTGAAGATTGCTTCCGGACCGGGATCATCATCAGCCGCATCATGTTGAGCGGCCAGGAATATTTGCTTTCCAGCCTGAACGGCCTCCTCTAGCGCATGTATCGACTTCTCGCGTCCCACAAAGAGCGGCAAGACCATGTGCGGAAAGACCACCACATCACGCAAGGGCAGCATGTGGTATCGCGTTCTCGGGCTGATCGGGTCGATGGGGGTCTCGTCGCTCATTAGATTACCGTCATATCAAAGTAGAACCATCGGGCCGTCGCGCGTTCTCAACGCGCTGTACCCGCTCGATCTTAGTTTGGGGTCGGTTCAGGGTGATTTCAAGGAATTCTTGAGAATTCCTCGTAATACCCTATCCCAAAGAGGGTATCAGGACGACCGGCTAGATACGTTTCTGGGGGCGTCTTCGTACATGAAGAGGGGCTGAGAGCCTTCTTCAATCACGTTGGCATCTACCGTGACACGAGTGACGTTTTCCATGGAGGGCAATTCGAACATCGTCTCGAGCAGCGCTTTTTCCAGAATGGACCGCAATCCGCGCGCGCCCGTTTTTCGGGCAAGGGCCCGACGGGCAATGGCGCGAAGCGCGTCATCTCGGATCTCGAGCTCAACGCCTTCGAGTTCAAACAATTTTTGATACTGCTTCACGAGAGCGTTTTTGGGCTCTGTAAGGATCGTAACCAGCGCCTGTTCGTCCAGCTCTTCGAGCGTTGCGACCACCGGCATACGACCGACGAATTCCGGGATCAGTCCGTATTTGACCAAATCCTCGGGCTCAAGGTTATTGAGGAAATCGCTGACGTACTTATCGTCAGTCTTACTCTTGATATCCGCCCCAAACCCGATGCCTGATTTCTCCGAGCGCTCCTGAATGACGCGCTCCAATCCGGCAAACGCCCCGCCACAAATGAACAGCACATTGCGGGTATCGACCTGCAAGAATTCCTGCTGAGGGTGTTTTCTGCCACCTTGTGGCGGCACGGATGCTACGGTTCCCTCAATCAACTTCAGGAGCGCCTGCTGCACTCCCTCTCCCGAGACATCGCGAGTGATTGACGGGTTATCGGCCTTGCGCGATATCTTGTCGATCTCGTCAATGTAAACGATACCTACCTGGGCCTTCTCAACATCGTAATCGCATTTCTGGAGCAATTTCTGGATGATGTTTTCGACGTCTTCTCCCACATACCCGGCTTCGGTCAGGGTTGTGGCGTCCGCGATCGTAAAAGGAACATTCAACTCCTGGGCCAGGGTCTCGGCCAAAAGCGTCTTACCCGAACCGGTCGGCCCGATCATCAAAATATTGCTTTTGGAGATATCTACATCGCCAGCGCCACTGTTTCCTTCATGCTCGATTCGTTTGTAGTGGTTATACACGGCCACCGAAAGGACTTTTTTGGCGTCTGACTGGCCGATCACATAATCGTCCAACCGTTCGCATATTTCCCGTGGCGTGGGATAGCGCGCACTTGAGGTTTCGCTGTCATCCGCATCTTCTGCTTCCTCGCGGATGATTTCATTACACAGCTCGACACACTCGTCGCAAACGAACACGGACGGTCCAGCGATCAGTTTTCTGACTTCATGCTGGCTCTTTCCGCAAAAGGAGCAGTAAAGCAACTTGTCGCTTTTCTTCTCGTTTTCGTCGTCTGCCATTCGGGCCTCTCTTATCCTTCTTCAGTTCCAGATCCCTTCTTTATGAGGGTCTGCTTATATGCACAGCCTTTACGATGCAACCTTTGGAAAAAAAATGCAAGCGCCGCGAGTCACCTCAAGTCGGTTTACTCGTCTGCCCTGCTTTTTAAAACCCGATCTACAAGGCCATACGCAACGGCCTCATCTTCATCCATGAAGTTATCGCGTTCCGTATCGCTGGTCACCGTTGCGACGTCCTTCCCCGTGTGATGCGCAAGAACCTGATTAAGCCGTTCGCGCAAGCGTAGGATCTCACGCGCGTGGATGTCGATATCTGTTGCCTGCCCCTGAAAACCGCCCCACGGCTGGTGAATCATGATTCGAGAGTGCGGTAGCGTAAAGCGCTTGCCGGCCGCTCCGCCGGCGAGGATCACGGCCCCCATGCTCGCTGCTTGGCCAATACATACCGTACTGATGCTCGGTCGTACGAATTGCATGGTGTCATAGATCGCCATGCCCGCGTTCACCGCGCCACCTGGCGAATTTATATAGAGATGGATGTCCTTATCCGGATTCTCGGATTCCAGAAACAGCAGTTGCGCAACAATCAGATTGGCCATGTGGTCTTCAACCGGGCCTACCATAAAGACTACGCGCTCCTTGAGTAGCCGCGAATAGATGTCGTAGGCACGCTCGCCCCTGCCCGTGGTCTCTATCACCATAGGCACCATACCCAGGTTCTGTACCTCCGGAAGATCAGCACTACCAATCACTTTTGCCATATGTTTATTAACTCGTTTCTAGATGGGCTTGCACGACCGCGCCACTACGCCTCTACTTTAGCAGGGGCGTCCGGACGCATAAACTCCTCGAAGCTGATCGTCTTATCCGTGACGGTGGCCTCCGCGAGCAACGCGTCGACCGCTTGCTCCTCGACCACCACCGCTTCGATCTGTGCCAGGCGACTCTTGTCTTCGAAGTACCACTTCACAAACTGTTCCGGGTCGCTGTAACTCGAGCCCATCTCAGTAACCCGCTCGCGCACTCGATCGGCGTCCGGCTTGATTTCCAACCGCTTGACGACGCCGTGCATCGCGAGCCCCAACCGGACCCTTCGATAGGCCTCGTCAAGATAATTGGCGCGATCAATCGGTCCATCGTGAGGCAGTCCACGCTGCTGAAGCTGCTGGCGCACGGCCTGAATCGACCGATTGATTTCTTCATCAACCAGTGCGGTGGGTACCTCAAACTCGTTGTCCTTCATGAGCGCATCCAACACGGATTCTCGCACCTTGAGACGCGCCCGCTGATCACGTTCTCGCTCGAGACTGGTCCGGATTTCGGTACGAAAAGCCTCTACAGAGCCATCTTCAATTCCAAACGTCTTTATAAATGCTTCATCAATCTCCGGGACCTCAGGAGCCGCTACTTCTTTTACCTTAATGGAAAACTCCGCCGCTTTTCCGGCGACTTCTACCCCGGGATAATCCTGTGGAAAGGTCAGCGGGATGGTCAATTCGTCATTTGCCTTAACACCGACCAGAGCATTTTCAAATTCGGGCAAGAGTGCGCCTTTGCCAAGGACTACCGCGTAATCTTTTGCCTCGCCCCCCTGGAACACCTCGCCATCGACCCGACCCTCAAAGTCAATCGTGACGCGGTCATTGGTCTCTGACGCTTTTTCTGCAGCGCTGTACGCCGTACGCTGCTGACGCAGGGTGTCGATCGTTCGGTCGATATCCTCATCTTTTATGTCGCATTGCTCACGCTCAACAGAGACGCCTTTGAGATCCGTCTTGGTCACGTCGGGAAAGATCTCAAAATCGGCGACAAACTCAAGATCTTCTCCACGCGCCAAGGTCTTCGGCTCGATCGATGGAGGGCCGGCTGCATCAAGCGATTTGTCGGCCAACGCCGAAAAATAGCTGGAACTGATCAGCTCGTCTGCAGCCTCTGCGAGCGCCTGGTCCGCAAAGCGTGATTCAATCACCTTCATCGGCACCTTGCCGGGGCGAAAGCCCGCGATTTTCGCGGTTCTGGCGAGCCGCGTTAGTTTTGCCGTGATAGCCCCGTCGAGTTGCTCGGCGGGAACTTTGACGGTCATGCGACGCCCGATGGCGCCGGTATTCTCAATAGCTACATCCATCACTTCATTCATCCCTGTCGTTGATCGACTGTCCTTCTGATTTCTGCTTCGATAACCCGAACCACACCCTGCCGGCGCCACTGATGGTGCGAAAGGGGAGACTCGAACTCCCACGGGTTGCCCCACTGGCACCTAAAACCAGCGCGTCTACCAGTTCCGCCACTTTCGCGATTGGTAACTTCGATCTGCTCCTCTGATCAGCCGGTGCATCCTGATGGGCCCCAACTTGACGAAGGCGATACCGCCCTGCACTCACCATGCTCTGAAGAGCCACGGCGACTTGAATGCCCCGATAAGACCACCGCCCGCGTTATTTTACCGTCAAACGAGGAGTTCTCGACAGCGCTGGTCCTAACGCCCTAGGGATCGAACACCAGAGGCGATTAACGCCCCCAGGGTTTGATTTTTTCTTTTAAAGCCGCGTAGCCCTGAAGAAAGCCCGGACGCTCACCAGAATAAATTTCGTCGAACCGAGCGAGGGCGTCATCCAGCCAGCGGGCGAGTTCGACATTGCCAGGGTTAGCATCCAGATACGCATCGCGAATGAGTACAAAGTGAATGCGCGGATCATAGGGCTGCTTGGTGCCGCCCATAGACTCGTCACCATCCAGCAGACGCAGCAACATGTGAATAGCCGGGCCTTTCATGCGATGCATGACGGACGTCATATCCCGTCCGTTACCGGTGGTGTACCCCATCTCGCTCCATACTTTTGCCGAATCGATCTCCTGACCAAGATGTCCCGCCAGGCGGCGGCCAAAGGCCCGCAGCGGATCCGATACATCGGCCAAGAGATCGGTCAGTCGATCGCCATCAAGATCGGTGGCCAGAATAATGCAGTCGCGCTGCTCAATCAGATCCCACAGCAACAAGCCATAGTTGGTGTCCGCGATATGCTGCTCGATCCGACCGCCCCAGTTTTCCATCCCTGCTCTGAAATCCGGCGGGAGCAGGGCCACGATCGCATCAACGGCATCCTTGTGCTCGACATAGGGATCGACCGCATACTTGCGCCCGACTTCAAACTTTGTGCCCTGGATCATCCAGCTGTGCAGGCCCGCATTAATACCGTCTTCCATCGCCTGAGTGGGTTTCATAGCCACCCGGCCGAGTTTCTTCGTCTCGTGCACCAGCCTCAGAAACAGGCGGTTGGCGTATGCCATTTGAATGGCCGGCGTGTTCATTTCTGAGTGAACGATCCCGGTGGTGCGATCCACACTGAACTTGGGCTTATCCTGCGAGTACGGCAGGCAAGGCATACAGCGAACCACGGTAATGGGTCCATAAGGTCGGACGTTGCAATAAACCCCCGCCTGCGTGCGCAGAGGCGCATTGCCGGACTTGCCCATTACCACTACCTTCTTTCCGCTGGCATCGCGGACATAGGCATCGCCCGCGGTCGACCACTTAATCGAAATGCAGGGCATATTCCCAAACCAGCTCAGCGCTTCAAGCTGGGTATCGTGACGATACTGCGACCACATCGGCACCGCGAAAAACGGAAGCCCCAGAACATCAATAGCCGCCACCGTACCGAGCAAGGCATAGGCATCGGTCAATGAATGCGCGACGGGCTGGATGCGGCCGTCGTGATGCCCACCCTTCCAGACGACGGCGTTCGGATAGCCCTCGGGTCTTATGTCGCCCTCTTCATACAAGGCATCAAAAATAGAGAACAAATCGCCGCCATCCGACTCGGTGCGGGCAATGGACATCAAATCAATCATGACAATCTCTTTTCCCGGTTTTTACTCGGGCGCTGATAAATAAGGGATCCGATCGGAACAGCTTCTCGGGATTATCTCATTTGGACCATCGACAACCCAAGCGTGGGCCATTATCCGAAGATCAAGACCAGACCTGGTAAGCGGCGAATGGTGGGCCGTGTAGGGATCGAACCTACGACCCGCTGATTAAGAGTCAGCTGCTCTAC